>JASKJZ010000149.1 GCA_030154385.1 Clostridiales bacterium | reverse complement strand
CCGCTGTAAATCAACAAAACATAGTTTTATTCAGTTATCAAAGTACAAAATCTATATCAAAGTCATTGAAAAAATGACTTTTGACACCCACATCATGATATATATTTTCAATTGTACAATTGGTGCATTTACCCCTCCAATGGGAACATTAATGTTCGTGACCTGCGGGATAACAAAATGTCGGACAAAGGATTTTATACGGGAAGCAATTCCATTTTACATTTTGTTTGCGGTGGATATCATTGTTTTAACTTATATTCCGCAGTTAACAACATTTTTAGTTGATATTTTTTATTAAGAAACGGATGAACCTGTCTTTGCATTTTCAAATAATAGGAAAGGCAGGTTCGTTTGTCATAGAGAGGTGAATGTTTCATGAGAGACAGACAGTTTGTAGCTGATTTGGTAAGTGATGTGGAGCTTCCAAGGATGTTTCGGGTTAAACAGATTTTTAATCGGCCTAAAATTGAAGCCAGCGATATTCCTGCATTGATTCAGGAACTTTTATCCGAAGAAAAATTTTCATCGCAGATTCATCCAGGCATGAGAATTGCAATTACGGCGGGCTCCAGGGGAATTGCAAATGTGGCGCTGACAACAAAATGTATTGTAGAGTTTGTAAAATCAAGAGGCGGTCTCCCTTTTATCGTACCTGCGATGGGAAGCCACGGCGGAGCCACGGCCGAAGGACAAAAAGCGATTTTAGAGGGATATGGAATTACAGAGGAATATATGGGATGCCCCATTCACTCTTCGATGGAAGTGAAAAAAATAGGGATTAACGAAGAGGGTATGGATGTTTTTATTGATAGATATGCGGCAGAAGCAGATGGGATTATACTGGGCTGCCGTATCAAGCCGCATACGGCGTTTCGCGGACCTTATGAAAGCGGAATTATGAAGATGATGGCGATTGGTCTTGGTAAGCAGCATGGCGCAGAGGTCTGCCACGAAGCAGGCTTTAAAAATATGGCAAAATATGTGCCGATGTTTGGAAGAGCAATTATTGAGCACGCACCGATTTTATTTGCCGTACCAACCATTGAAAATGCATTTGATGAGACCTGCAAAATAGTGGCAGTAAATGCAGATGAAATCGTTACGATGGAACCAGAACTACTAAAGGAGGCATTTCGTAATATGCCTCGTATCTGGGTGGACGAATGTGATGTTTTGGTGGTTGACCAGATTGGAAAAAATTTTAGTGGAGATGGAATGGATCCGAATATCACGGGAACCTTTTGTACTCCATATGCAACCGGTGGCATCAAGGCACAAAGAGTTTGTGTGTTGGATCTAAGTCCCGAAACACACGGAAATGGAATTGGACTTGGATATTCAAGTGCAACGACCAAGCGTGTTTTTGAGCAGCTGGATTTGGCATCCATGTATCCAAACGCGATTACTTGCACAGTGCTTGGAGGCGTAAGGATTCCAATTATTATGGAGAGCGATCGTGAGGCAATACAAGTATGTGTCAGAACCTGCAATGAAATTGATAAGGAGAACGCAAGGATTGTTCGGATACCAAACAGCTTGCATCTGGAGCATATTATGTTATCCGAAGCATATTACGAAGAGGCAAAAAATCATCCAAATCTAATCATTGAAAGTGAGCCCGACTATCTTCCGTTTGATGAAAATGGAGATTTATGGTAAGGACAGAATAGAAAGCGAGGAAATGAAATGGAAACAAATAGAAAGGAAACGGTAATACAGTTTGGAGAGGGGGGATTTTTAAGAGGATTTGTTGACTACTTTTTTCATAAAATGCAAGAAGCGGGACTTTATGATGGGAAAATTGTAGTCGTGCAGCCGATTGAGAGTGGGATGTGTGAGCTGCTTTCCAAGCAAAATTGTGAATATAATTTATATTTGAGGGGAGTTCGTGGTGGCGAGGTCGTAAATGAGCACACGCATATTACCTCCATAGCAAGAACGATTAATCCATACACGGACTACGATGCCTACATAAAGCTGGCAGAAAATCCAGATTTGCGGATTGTGGTTTCGAATACAACTGAGGCAGGAATCGCATATGGGGAAGGAGATGCCCTTCATGACAGACCAGCAAAGTCCTTTCCAGCAAAGCTGACGCAATTTTTATACCGCCGTTTTCAGTCAGGCCTTCCAGGACTCATTATACTACCTTGCGAATTAATTGATCATAATGCGGATTGCTTAAAGCGCTGCATCTTGCAATATGTGGAGGAGTGGCAGTTGGGTGAGGAATTTAAAAGCTGGCTGCTGGGAAAAAATGATTTTTGCAATACCCTTGTGGACCGGATTGCTACGGGCTATCCAAGAGAGGAAGCGGCTGAAATTGAAAAGCAGCTTGGATATGAGGATAAACTAATTGATACGGCTGAAATTTACCATGCGTGGGTAATCGAAGGAAACCATGAAAATGAAATACCACTGAAGAAGGCAGGGTTTAACGTGGTGTGGACCGACAATGCAGCACCTTATAAAAAGCAAAAGGTTCGTATTTTAAACGGAGCGCATACCTCCATGGTGTTAGGTGCTTACCTTTACGGACTTGAAACCGTTGGAGACTGTCTTAAGGATGAAACGGTTCGTCAATACCTAGAGTATTGCGTATTTAAAGAAATTATTCCGACACTTGGGAATACAGAAAAGGATATTCAATTTGGAAAGGATGTATTGGAACGTTTTTCAAATCCGTTTATCAAACATCAGCTGCTTTCCATTGCCTTAAATTCGGTTAGTAAGTTTCAGGTACGGGTACTCCCGACCATTTTAGAGTATAAAGATAAATTTGGAAGCTATCCGAAGGCACTTACGATGTCCTTTGCGGCCTTGATTGCCTTTTATAAAACGGATAAAAGTAAGGACGACCCCGAAGTTATGGAATTTATGAAAACGGCTTCTGTCGAGGAAATCATGAAGAGAAACGATTACTGGCAGGCAGATTTAAGCGAGATGATTCCTTTGGTAGAGGACGATTATAATAGAATCGTTAAGGAGGGAATGAAGGAAGCTTACAACAATATATGGATGGGATAAAAAAGGCTTATGCAAGAGATTATTAAAATTCATTCACAGGATAATGTGGCAGTTGCCCTAAAGCCAATGAAGTGTGGTGAAAAAATCACCGTTGATTTAATGACCTTTGTTGTTTTAGAAGACATAATGGAAGGTCATAAGATTGCCGTTTCCGATATCAAAGCGGGAGAAGCGGTCATAAAATATGGTTATCCGATTGGTTATGCGACGCAGGATATTATGGCAGGGATGTCAGTGCATACACACAATTTGAAAACCGGGCTTGGAGAAGTACTGAATTATACCTATAGTCCGGTGCAGGTAAATTCATTAAAGATGGAAACTTCTTATTTTGATGGATTTAAAAGACCAGGTGGTTTGGTCGGAGTACGAAATGAAATATGGATTATTCCAACGGTAGGCTGTGTAAATTCCATTGTGCAAAAGCTGGAACAGATGGGCAAACAAGGATTACAAGGAAGTGTGGAAGAGGTTGTCTCCTTCCCACACCCTTATGGATGTTCACAAATGGGAGAGGATCAGGAAAACAGCCGAATTGTACTGGCAAATATGATACGTCATCCAAATGCAGGCGGAGTACTGGTCGTGGGACTGGGATGTGAAAACAGTAATATAGGGGTTCTAAAAGAGTACCTTGGTGCCTATGATGAGAATAGAGTACGTTTTTTACAATGTCAGGACTGCGAAGATGAAATGGAAGAAGGAATGCAGCTCATAAAAGAGTTAATCGAGTATGCAGGCAGGTTCAAACGAGAGCCAGTGGATGCAGCAAACCTCATTGTAGGAATGAAGTGCGGGGGCTCAGATGGATTTTCAGGAATCACAGCAAATCCGCTGGTCGGGGCATTTTCAGACCTTTTGATTGAAAAAGGCGGAACGACGATACTTACCGAGGTTCCAGAGATGTTTGGAGCGGAAACAATCCTGATGAATCGGTGTAAGAACGAAGAACTGTTTCATAAGACAGTTGACCTTATCAATGATTTTAAAAATTATTATACAAGCCACAATCAGACAATCTATGAGAATCCATCTCCTGGAAATAAAAAAGGGGGAATCTCTACCCTAGAAGATAAATCGTTAGGCTGTACGCAAAAATCGGGAAGTGCACGCATAACAGGAGTGTTAAAGTATGGGGAGCCTGTCACCGAGAGAGGGCTTAATTTACTTAGTGCCCCAGGAAACGATTTGGTTGCATCCACAGCGCTAGCTATTTCGGGAGCACATATCGTATTATTTACAACCGGAAGAGGTACTCCGTTTGCCTGCCCGGTACCTACCGTCAAAATCTCCAGTAATACAAAGCTTTCCCAAACAAAAAATAACTGGATTGACTTTAATGCCGGAAAGCTCATTGAATCGGTAGAAAAAGAAGAGCTTGCAAAACAGCTGTTTGATTATGTAATTGAGGTCGCATCCGGTAAAAAGGTTAAGGCAGAAGAAGCGGGATATCATGATATGGCAATTTTTAAACAGGGAGTTACGCTGTAACGGCAGAATAAGGCATTCGAAGGAGTGGTTGTAATCGCTCCTTTGAATGCCTTATTGTGACATGTTTTACTGTGGAATAACATCCTCCCATTTCGGAAGAGGATTATTTTTTTCGAGAGCCGCTTTGATTGCTTGATAATAAGTACGTTTTTTTTGAATCTGTACAAAATCACTTTGCAGTTGTAAGAGCTGTGATTCTACCTGTTCTTTTTGGTCATCCAATAAAAGAAGGATATCATCAATATTTGCAGAAACATCCTCTTCATAGGTAAAAAACTTCTGAAGCTTTGCCATGCTCATACCAGTTCCCTTTAGACAATGAATGGTATTTAAACGATTGATGTGCTCCTCCGTATAGATGCGTTGCTTCGAGCAAGTTCGACCTACATTTGTCAATACCCCCACCTCTTCGTAGTAGCGTAAGGTGGAAGGTGGTAGCGAAAATAGGTCGGATAGTTCTCGTATGGTATAAGTTTGCATAATAGATTCCTTCTTTTCATTGTATTGTTGTAAGATTACATGTAAGACTTCATTTCTTCTTGACTTCAAGTTTACTTGAAGTGCTATGATTTGTAAATAGAAAACTTTTGGGAGGTAGATTATGTATACAGCTGCAAAAAACCGATATGAAGAGATGGAATATCACCACAGTGGAAATAGTGGACTTAAGTTGCCTGCGGTTTCCTTAGGACTTTGGCATAATTTTGGCGATACGGGTGTTTACCACAATATGAAGGAACTTTGTTTTACTGCATTTGACCATGGCATCACCCACTTTGATTTGGCGAATAATTATGGGCCAGAACCTGGAAGTGCAGAGAAGCATTGGGGAAGAATCTTGAGAGAGGAATTATCTGCTTATCGCGATGAATTGATCATAAGTACAAAGGCTGGTTATGATATGTGGGAGGGTCCCTATGGAAACTGGGGCAGCCGAAAATATCTTCTGGCAAGTCTTGATCAGAGCCTTATGCGAATGGGAATTTCTTATGTTGATATCTTTTATCATCATAGAATGGATCCATCCACTCCATTAGAGGAAACGATGGGAGCACTTGACCAGGCTGTAAAAAGTGGAAAAGCACTTTATGCCGGGTTATCCAATTATGATGGAAAGACGCTAAAGGAAGCATCGGCAATTCTAAGGGAGCTTCATTGTCCTTTTGTCATCAATCAGAACCGCTATTCTATTTTTGACCGTACAATTGAGACAAATGGATTGAAAGAGACCGCAAAAAACGAAGGTAAAGGTATTATTGCGTTTAGCCCATTAGCACAGGGGATGCTAAGTGACCGATACATTGACGGAATTCCGATGGATAGCCGTATCAAAACGGATGGACGCTTTTTAAAGGAGGGTGCACTGACCAAGGAGAAGTTAGATCAGATTCAAAGGTTGCGTGCATTAGCCAGCGATCGGGGACAGACTTTGGCAGAGATGGCACTTAGCTGGGTACTCAAAGATGGAGTAGTCACAAGTGTTTTAATCGGAGCTTCGAAGAGCGAACAGATTTTAGAAAATATAAAGGCAATTCACAAAACCACATTTACACAAGCTGAATTAGATCAAATTAATCAGATTAGTCAAGCAGAAAGATAGGAGATTTTCAATGGAAGCAAAAAATGTAAAAAAGTTGGGATTTGGATGCATGCGTCTACCACAGTTGAATGCAGAGGATCCTACAAGTATTGATTTTGAACAATTCAATCAGATGATTGATACTTTTTTAGAGCAAGGATTTACATATTTTGATACCGCTTATATGTATCATAATTTTATCAGTGAAAGCGCAGTAAAGGAGGCATTGGTAAAACGACATCCACGTGACAGCTATACCATAGCGACTAAACTGCCAACGATGTTCTTAAAAGAAGTGGAAGATATGGAGCGTATTTTCAATGAACAGCTTGAAAAAATAGGAGTGACCTATTTTGATTACTATTTGCTCCATAGCCTAAGTGTT
>JASKJZ010000148.1 GCA_030154385.1 Clostridiales bacterium | reverse complement strand
TCTGAGAGCGCAAGTATATTAGCAGCGGGAGAGTCGATAGAAGAGAGTTTTGACCTACAAAAATTTGGAGTGAAACGCGGTGGAGGAGAGCTTACACTAACTCGTCAAATCAACGATAAGGAAGTTTCCTTAATCATAAAAGTTGAAGAATAGAAAGGAGTATTATATATGAAAAAGAAAATGTATGCAGGTATTTTAATGATGGGTATTTTATTCGCAGCAGTGGGCTGTGGAAGTTCAAAAAAGGATAGTACGGCGCCTTCGGAAATGACGACAGAATCGGCACAAGTAGCATATGATACTGCGGAAATGACGGCAGACAATGGATCACAGGTTGTGGCTAATGACACCCGGGATGAAGCATTAACGAGCAGCACGAGTGTAGATTCGGGTGAGGTACAAAGCAGCACTCAAAAATTAATAAAAAATGTATATATGACAGCGGAAACCAAGGAGTTTGATACACTATTAAATAGTCTTACACAAAAAATTGAGGAGCTGGGCGGTTATGTAGAAAGCTCAGATGTTAGCGGGAATAGCTACTCTTATGATAGTATGCGGTATGCCAACCTAACCATACGGATTCCGGCTGAAAAGCTAAACGCCTTTGTAACAGATGTTACAAACAATGAAAATGCAAATGTGACGAGTAAAACGGAAAATGTACAGGACGTAACCCTTCAATATGTCGACTTGGATAGTCATATAAAGGCTCTGCGAGCAGAACAAGAAAGTCTGATGAAGATGTTAGAACTCGCAAAGAAGGTCGATGATATCATTACGATACAGTCCCAGCTTACGAATGTACGCTATGAAATTGAATCCTATGAATCACAGCTTCGTACCTTTGACAATCAGGTCAATTATAGTACCGTTACATTAAATATTAATGAGGTGCGGCGAGAGACACCGACTGAAACAAAAACAATGGGAGAAAAAATCAAAGCGAATTTTTCAAAAAATCTATATGAAATTTCGGAAGGCGGCAAAAACTTTGTCATTTGGTTTGTAAGCTCCATACCATATCTGATTATATGGGCAATTGCCCTAATTCTCGTATTTTTGATTGGCAGACGTTTGCAAAAACGTTATCGCCTGGGTGTAAAAAAGGAAGGGAAGGAAAGTCACATGCAAGAGAAAGAAAAGGAGGATTCGCATGAATCGTAAAGTAGCGACAGTTGCAATTGCACTTTTTTTTCTACTGTTAGCAATTCCAACTGTTTCAAGGGCAGCAAAGGTTCCAGCGCCTGTTGTTAAAGTTAAGACAGTGGCAACGGCTACACAAGGTGGTATTTTGGTTAAAATCGTGGTCAAAAACCAAGGTAAGAAGACGATATCCTTTGAACACAGCAGTGGATTATTATTTGACTATGAGTTGTTGGATAAAAACAAGAACGTTTTGTATCGTTGGTCACAAGATAAGTATTTTATTCAGATGATGACGACTACAACGCTTAAGAGGGGGAAGAGACTTACTTTTTCCGACTCGATTCAAACAGAAAATGAAGAAGCGTTTCTTAATCAGGCCGTATACATCCGCGCATACATCGGCGGAACTAATGATTTTATTAAGAAAAAGGGGTATCTCGCAAAAATAAAACGCTAAAACAGAGCCATCTGTCAATTATTTTACTTGACAGATGGCTTTCTTTTCGCTATACTTCATGTGTAAAGAAAAAAACTTGACAGGTGGTGTTTCTTATGATAGACTTATCTAGGTCAAAAAATGACCAGGAGACATTAGAAAGAATCGTAGAGCTATCCTTATTATATGACTTTTATGGAGCTCTTTTGAAGGAACAAAAACGTCAGGTTTTTGAAGATTATATTTTAAATGATCTCTCACTTGGAGAAATTGCGCAGGATAGAGGCATTAGCCGACAGGCGGTTCATGATACCGTCAAGCGATGCAGCAGGGAGCTAGTAGAATATGAAGAAAAGCTTCGGCTCGTGCAAAAATTTCAAGTGATTAAGGGTAAAGTAAATCAGATTCACCAGACTGCTACAAGACTAAAGCAGGAGACAGAACATGGTGCAATTGAACAAATAGAGACTCTTTCCAACGAGATATTAGATGTGCTTTGACACAGGAAGGAAGGAATTCATGGCATTTGATAGTTTGAGTGAAAAACTGCAAAATGTATTCAAAAATCTTCGAAGCAAGGGAAAATTAACCGAAGAGGATGTAAAGATTGCACTAAAAGAAGTTAAAATGGCTCTTTTAGAGGCAGATGTTAATTTTAAGGTGGTAAAAAACTTTGTAAAGACGGTGCAGGAACGTGCAATCGGTCAGGAAGTTTTAAATAGCTTGACACCAGGACAGATGGTCATCAAGATTGTAAATGAAGAGCTGGTACGTCTTATGGGAGATGAAACCACTGAAATATTGTTAAAGCCCTCCAATGAAATTACAATCGTTATGATGTGTGGTCTTCAGGGAGCGGGTAAGACGACTACCACGGCAAAGCTTGCAGGAAAGTTCAAGCAAAAAGGGCGTAAGCCGCTGTTAGTTGCTTGTGACATTTATCGTCCGGCGGCAATCGAACAGCTTCAAATAAATGGAGAAAAACAGGGTGTTCCTGTGTTTTCGATGGGATCCGGTCATAAACCCCTTAATATTGCAAAAGCAGCCGTAGAACATGCTGCAAAAAATGGATTAAACCTTGTGATTTTAGATACAGCAGGACGTCTTCATATTGATGAAGATATGATGAATGAGTTGATTGAAATAAAGGAAAATCTGGATATTAGCCAGACAATTCTGGTGGTAGATTCAATGACAGGGCAAGACGCTGTGAATGTATCGGAAACCTTTAATCAAAAGCTTGGTATTGACGGAGTTGTGCTTACGAAGTTGGATGGAGATACCCGTGGTGGTGCTGCCCTTTCCATTCGTGCTGTGACAGGAAAGCCGATTTTATACGTCGGTATGGGAGAAAAACTGTCGGATTTAGAGCAGTTCTATCCAGATCGTATGGCTTCTCGTATTTTAGGAATGGGCGATGTCCTTACCTTGATAGAAAAAGCAGAGGCAGCGATTGATAGTGAAAAAGCCGAGGCGCTTGGTAAAAAAATTAAGAAAGCGGACTTCGATTTCAATGATTTTTTAGATTCATTGGATCAAATGAAGAAGATGGGCGGCTTAAGCAGTATTCTTGGCATGATGCCTGGCATGGGCATGCCAAAAGATTTGCAGGTAGATGACAATGCTTTTAAAAGCGTGGAAGCGATTATTCAGTCCATGACGCTAGAGGAGCGAGCAAATCCAGCCTTGTTAAATCCATCGAGAAAGAACCGAATTGCGAGAGGTGCTGGTGTTGATATCAGCGAGGTAAATCGTTTGGTAAAGCAGATGGAGCAGATGAAAAAAATGATGAAGCAGATGCCTGGAATGATGAAAGGGCATGGAAAAAAAGGAAAGCTTAGAATGCCATTTGGTTTCTAATAGATGTTTTAGAGAATGTTAAGGAGGTGAAAGAAATGGCTGTTAAAATCAGATTAAAGAGAATGGGATATAAGAGAAATCCTATCTATAGAATCGTAGTTGCAGACGGAAGAGCGCCAAGAGATGGTAAATTTATCGAAGAAATCGGTACTTATGATCCAAATCAGGAGCCAAGAGCTTTTAGTGTAAACGAAGAAGCTGCTAAGAAATGGTTAGCAAACGGAGCACAGCCAACGGATATCGTTGGTAAATTATTCAAAGATGCAGGAATTACAAAATAAGAGGTGAAGTGCAGTGAAAGAATTAGTCGAAGTAATCGCTAAATCACTCGTTGATCATCCGGAAGAAGTAGTTGTGACTGAGAGCGAGACCGAAAAGGGAACTGTTTTATTGCTCAAAGTTGCTGCAGATGATATGGGTAAAGTAATCGGCAAGCAAGGCCGTGTTGCTAAAAGTATTCGTACAGTTGTGAAAGCAGCTGCATCCAGAGAAGACAAAAAGGTTATGGTCGAAATTGCCTAAAAGGTAAAACCGATACAAGATCTTGGAGCAAAAAAACGCATTCGTGCGTTTTTTTGTGTTCCAAAGGATAGGAGATTAAAATGGAAGATTTATTACGAGTCGGGGTGATTTCAAGTACACATGGTATTCGTGGCGAGGTTAAGGTATTTCCAACAACAGATGATAACAATCGATTTAAAAAGCTAAAAGAAGTCCTTTTAGATACAGGAGCAGAACCGATCCCACTTTCCATTGAATCGGTTCGTTTTTTTAAACAGATGGTAATCCTAAAATTTCGGGGAATGGATTCCATTAATGATGTGGAAAAATATAAAGGAAAAGATTTGTTGATTCCAAGAGAACAGGCTGTTCCTTTGGAGGAGAACGAGTACTTTATTTATGATATATTAGGAGCAAAGGTCTTGCTTGGTGATGGGACGGTGTTTGGAATCTTGCAGGAGGTTCTGACAACGGGTGCCAATGATGTGTTTGTCGTTAAACTGGAAAATGGAAAGGAAGTGCTATTACCAGTAATCGATGATTGTGTTAAAGACATGGATATCCCAAATAAAACCGTTACCATAGAACTCATGCCAGGTCTTCTGGATGACAAAGGGGAAGAATAGTTATGGAATATCATGTTTTAACCTTATTTCCAGAGATGATTGAGCAAGGGATGAATACCAGTATCATGGGAAGAGCCATTGAAAATCAGCAAATTGCATTGCATACCGTAAATATTCGGGATTTTTCCGACAACAAGCATCACAAAGTGGATGATTATCCATATGGGGGCGGTGCTGGTATGGTCATGCAGGCTGAACCAATCTACCGCGCGTATCAATCCTTATCCGCGGATGAAAAACGTAAGCACCGAGTGATATATCTAACACCGCAGGGAAGTGTCTTTTCTCAAAAAAAGGCTCAGGAGCTTGCAAAAGAGGAAGAATTAGTTTTTCTTTGCGGACATTATGAAGGAGTCGACGAGCGTGTACTTGAAATGATTGTTACAGACTACATCTCTATCGGGGACTATGTGCTGACGGGCGGAGAATTAGCAGCAATGGTTGTGATGGATGCCATCGCTCGATTGGTTCCAGGGGTTCTAAATAATGAAGTGTCAGCCGAGACAGAATCCTTTGATGACAATTTATTGGAGTATCCGCAATACTCACGTCCAGAAGTCTGGAGAGAGAAGGCGGTACCAGCTGTTTTGCTATCGGGTCATCATAAAAATATTGAGGAGTGGCGGCGCCATGAGTCAATGAAACGTACACTGGAGCGACGACCGGATTTGTTAGTGGAAGCCAATCTTTCCAAAAAGGAAAGACGCTGGCTGCAAGAATATCAGGCAAAACAGAACGAGAAATAAAAAAAACTTGCATTCTAGTTAAGGTTATGGTATAGTTTGAATGTTGTGAGATGAGATGTTCCTCTGTTACGATATGCATTGCATGATAAGTATTAAGAACGTCAAAATAAGAAGGAGGTTCACACAAATGAACGAAATTATTAAAAATATTGAAGCAGCTCAGTTGAAATCTGAGGTTACCGATTTTAATGTTGGTGATACTGTTCGTGTATCCGTAAAGGTAGTCGAAGGTACAAGAGAAAGAACCCAGATTTTCGAAGGAACCGTATTAAAAAGACAGAATGGTGGAGCGAGAGAAACCTTTACAGTTCGTAAGTTCTCCAATGGTATTGGTGTAGAAAAGACTTGGCCATTACATTCTCCAATTGTTCAAAATATCGAAGTTGTAAGACACGGTAAAGTTAGAAGAGCAAAACTTAACTACTTAAGACAACGTGTTGGTAAAGCAGCAAAGGTAAAAGAAATTGTAAGATAATAAGAAGACAAAGGGACAAGTCATTATCGATTGTCCCTTTTTTTCACGGTTTTGTATCGATATAATGTCGGAAACGGGAGGATGTTTTTGGTGAGAAGAAATTATCGCTATTTAGATGATGATGTAAAACTAAGAAAACGACGAATTCGTTCGGTTATCATTTGGATCATTGAGATTATAGCAGTTGTACTACTTGCCTATGCAATTATAGCCTATGGTGTGGAAAAAATCACAATGGTAGGAGATTCCATGAATACTACTCTCGTGGATGGTGATAAAATAATTGTAAATAAGATGATCTATCGCTTTACGAAGCCCAAACGTTTTGATATTATAGTTTTTAAACAGACGGGTAAGGAGCATGGGTATTATACCATTAAACGCGTCATCGGTCTGCCAGGAGAAACGGTGCAAATTGTGGATGGTAAAGTGCAAATCAATGGAAGCGAATTAGAAGAAAAAATTGTGGTTGAAGATTGTATCAATGGCGGTATGGCAGAAGAAAAGCTGACACTTGATGAAAACGAGTATTTTGTCCTGGGAGATAATCGCAACAATAGTGAGGACAGCCGATTTGCCAATGTGGGGAATGTTATCTCCGATGATATTATCGGAAAGGCTTGGAT
>JASKJZ010000147.1 GCA_030154385.1 Clostridiales bacterium | reverse complement strand
TTATATGGAAAGAATTGTATCACTTTATCTTGATTTTGCAGAGCTGCAGGCAGAACGTCAGATTCCTATGAGTATGGAAGACTGGGCAAAACGATTAGATGGATTCCTCGAGTTTAATGGGAATGAAATACTTACAGATGCAGGGAAAATCAGTGCAGAGAAGGCAAAACTTCATGCAGAAACGGAATTTGAGAAATATCGTATTGTACAGGATAGATTATTTATTTCAGATTTTGATAAATATATGTTGGAGTTAGAAGCTAATAATAATTGAAGCGATATGAAAGTTCCAGACAGTGTCTGGCAAATTGAAACAGTATTCATTAAGTTAAGAAAGGACGTTTGAAATGGAAAGTCATGACAACTTAGTGAGTAATGAAGATCAAAAAAATATGAAAAAATTAGGTGACAAAGCACTGCCAGAGAACGTGTATTCTTTGGACTCCGACGAGCCGGAAACCCAGTGTTTTTCGGAAGTACATGGTGCATGTGGAGACCGTCTGTCTCCTTTCCTTGAAATAGGCGCTTTCTTGATGCTAAGGATGCAGATTATTTGACTTTGTCCACGCTTTGTCCACCGTTTTCTTCTTGCGTGGACAAAGCGCTTTTCTTATTCATTACATTCTCGAAAATGTCCACGGTATTTACTTGCATTATATCAGTATTAAAAATATACGTTTGAAGAGTGGTGGAGATATCACGATGGCCGAGTCGTTCCATAACCGTTTTAGGATTTACACCATTTTCGGCAAGAATGGTACCATGAGTGTGCCGAAGACTATGCGCGTGGAAATTATGGATTCCTAATTCGTTATGGATGATTCTGGAGCAGTATTTGAAGGACTCTGGTGTTAATAACTCTCCGTTTTCTCGCGTCATAATGGGCATGATTTCTTTGTATGGAACCTTTATATCTGCTCTAAACTGTAGCACGGAATTATCCGGAAGTACATAGGTTTTCATGTAATATTGCCCATATTTCAGTTTCATTTCCTTTTTGGTGCGTATTTCTCTTTTTAATTCGGATTCAATAAAAGGCTCCATTTAATTGTTCGATGTGAATCATATTTTGGGAGGTTGTCATGGAAGACTGTATAATTTGCAATAAACATAAAAAAAATACGGAATTAATGATATATAGGGATGAATATGTTTGTGTATGTCATTATATATCTAATTTAGAAGGTAATAATAATTTTCTTGGTTATTACTTCGTAGAGATGATGCGGCACTTTGACGGTATTCAGAATGCCACTGAAGAAGAATTGTACGCAATGATAAAGGTCACAAAGCGTCTAGCAAATGCATTAATTATAAAATTTGGTGGGGAAAGAATATATACTTTCGTAACTGGGGATGGAGTAAAACATTTTCATGAGCATGTTGTCATAAAGCACAATGGTACGCCCAAAGAGTATAAGGCTTGTAGAGTAGATGAATGGCCTGAAGCTCCTCGGGGAGGTTATGAAGATATAGTGGCATTAAACAAAGAAATTAAAAAAATAATGAATATGGAGTAAGCAAAATAATGATTCATAATTACAGGTAGGTTCTATTTTTGTTTGGGAATATTAACTTTTATCATACATTCTCAATTAGGCCTAATGAAAAATACTGTGACAAGAAGATCTGGGATTTAGAGCAGATGAATTATTCAAAGAATTGTACCTGATTGGCATAAAATTCACTATTGTATTCTTTGGGATGAATTGTTTTAGAAATGCGGTATGAAGATTATTTAAAGATCCTGCAACCACAAGTTGCATAAATGAACGCTGGGGTTGATGGTTTCTCAAAATTGTTTCTGATAGAATGGAAACATCAAAAATAATTTAGTGAAAAGGAGTCATTATGAAACTAGCAGAGAAAATACAATATTTACGAAAAAAACACAATTTTACACAAGAACAATTAGCGGAGCAATGTAATGTGAGCAGGCAGGCAATCACAAAGTGGGAAGCTGATATTGCTATTCCAGAAGCAGAAAAAATAATTTTTTTAAGTAAACTATTTAAAGTTTCCATTGACGAGTTATTAAAAGATGAATTAGACATTATTGGAATAAAAGAAGTTTCCAGTTGTGGAAAAAGTATGGTAAATGATGGTGATAATGGATTATATGAAGGGGTTCTAATCAAGGAAAGTATAGTCGACGAAAACATTCTTGATTTACTGGAAATAAAAAAAGTGGAGATATGGAAGACTGAGGGAAATCCCAAATATTGGACGGTGTTATTTTTTTCTTCAAAACACAGAGACTTTCCAGAAGAAATTTCAAAAGTGATGAAATCAGGAGACACACCAAATGAAAACTGGTTTGTGGATTTTAAAGCTGATAATATTAAGTATATCGTTTTTAAAGATTTAATTTTAAAATACAGAATTGGAAACCAAGAAGAAAAACAGCTAGTATGTGAACATTGCAGGGAGCAAGGGATTCCGGATGATCAAATGAACTGGTCGGAATAAAATGCATAGTGTAAACTTCTATATACAGTGTAGCTGCGCATTATCTTACATTTAAAATGTTCACCACGTAAGGAAAGTGTACAATAGGCAAGGTACCGATCAACAGAAAGAAATAAAACGATTTAAATGTACCTTGACAGTTGAATAGTGATAGTTGGATAATAATAAAGAGTGATAATTTTAAGGAATAAGGGGGGAGACTATGTTAAAAAAATCATTGAAAAGCGCTGTTGGAGTTAGTATTGGAATAACACTTGGTGGTTGTATAATTCCTAGGATATTATTTTCTGATCTATATAACAATACCTTTCCTCCAATATGGGAACATGCGTTGACATATTTAATACAAGGATATCTAGTATCTTTTTTAGTTTCTTTACTAATTAACTGGATTGAGTCAAAGAAAGAAAAGTTTGAAACAAAGCGGTAGTGGGTAGAGAGAAAGTAAATGGCATAACAAACAAGCCATCTTTTGGATAGGAAACAGGAAAAAGGAGTGATAATTTCATGTATCAAATTATGGTGATTGAAGATAATCCAGTTATTCAGGAAGAGTTATCGGTGCTTCTAAAAAGTAATGGCTATGGAGTAATTCTGCCAAAGGATTTTTTTAATATTATCAATGAAATACGGAAGAACTCTCCGCATCTGCTTTTACTGGATATCAATCTGCCCGTGCACGACGGCTTTAAAATTTGTTCAGGAATACGAACATTTTCCAATGTGCCGATTATATTTGTCACGAGCCGAAACACAGATATGGATGAACTGAACTGCATCATGCTGGGGGGCGATGATTTTATCACAAAACCATACAATACACCTATTTTACTGGCTCGCATTGCATCACTGTTAAAACGTACCTACGCTTCTGAGCACGCAGAGGTTATGAATTGTCGGGAAGTCGCTCTTCATTTGGAAAGCAGCAAGATTGAATATCAAGGAGAGTTGGCAGAGTTGACGAAAAACGAGCTGAAAATTATGGTGTTTCTTTTTCGCAATGCAGGAAAAATTGTTTCCCGTGCGGATTTGGTGGAATACCTTTGGGACAGCCAGTTTTATGTGGATGACAATGCCCTCAGTGTAAATATTACGAGAATTCGGGAAAAATTAAAGCAAATCGGGCTAACCGATTTTATCCAGACAAAGCACCGACAGGGCTATTTAATATGAGGTATAAAGAGTATTTAAAAGATCAGCTTCCTGCTATCGTTATACATATTCTATCGATGCTTTTCTGTGTGATTTTTTTGTCGGCAATCGAGATGCAGATGAGCATCATTTTGATTTTGCTGGTTTTCTGGATTTTGATTGCTGTAGGTTATATTCATATCCGTTTCTTTTTACGAAACAGGTATTTTGCAGAGCTTCTCATGCAGATGGAGCGGTTGGATAAAAAGTATTTAATTTCTGAGGTTATGGAGCATCCCATATTAGCAGAAGATAAAATTTACTATCACTTACTAAAGGCTGCCAATAAATCCATGATGGAGCAGGTGTCAGAATCCAAAAGGGAGCGCAAGGAGTACAAGGAATATATTGAGCAATGGATACACGATGTCAAAACGCCTATTGCGGCAATGAAACTTCTATGTGAAAACAATAAATCCGATACCACAAGGAAGCTGATGGCAGAACTTACAAAGGTCAGCCACTATACTGATCAGGCACTTTATTATGCAAGAAGCGAAAATGTGGAAAAGGATTATTTAATAAAAGAAGTATCTCTGTCACAAATGATTCATGCCGCTGTTGCAGAGAACAAACAGCTTCTGCTTCAAAACCATATTTTGGTAGAAGTGAAGGATTGTGACGATACGGTATATACCGATGAGAAATGGATTGGCTTTATCTTGAATCAGCTCATTGCGAATGCGGTAAAATACAGTAAAACAGAACCAAAGATAACCTTTGAGGCAATTTCCAAGCAAGGGAAAGTCGTTTTATGTATTGTTGACAATGGTGTTGGGATATTAGAAACGGATTTGCCCCGGATTTTCGAAAAAGGCTTTACCGGTGAAAATGGCAGAATCGGGAAAAGCTCTACTGGGATTGGTTTGTTCTTGTGCAAACGCCTTTGTGAGAAGCTGGGCATCGGCATTGCCGTAAAGTCAGAGTCTGAGCAAGGAACACGAGTAGAGTTGTATTTCCCAAAAGGAGATTTTGTGAAGGTGCAGGAGTAAATTTCCTGCACTTCTTACATTTTTGTAAGAACTTTGTAAGAAAAGTTGATACAATCATATTTCGTTATCCGTTAAAATGAATGTGAGGTGAAAAACATGAATCAACTTTTAACGATTGAACATATTGAAAAATATTACGGCAATAAAGGCAACCTTACCAAAGCAATCGATGATATCAGCTTTGAGGTGCAAACTGGCGAGTTTATTGCCATTATGGGAGCTTCCGGCTCGGGAAAGACAACTTTTTTGAACTGTATTTCCACTATTGATACCGTCAGTGCCGGTCATATTTTTTTAAGCGGCACAGATATTACAGAAATTAAGGAAAAAGAAATCTCCCGTTTCCGCAGAGAAAATCTTGGATTTGTCTTTCAGGATTTTAATCTGCTGGATACGCTCACAATCAGCGAAAATATTGCGATGGCTTTGACCATCAATAAGGTGCCTATAGAAGAAATTGATTTTCGTGTAAAGCACATGGCTGATAAACTGGATATTGTGCCAATACTGGATAAGTTTCCCTATCAGGTATCAGGAGAACAGAAACAGCGCTGTGCCTGCGCAAGAGCGATTATTAACAATCCTAAGCTGATACTGGCAGACGAACCAACCGGAGCGTTAGACAGCCGTTCGGCGAAGTTGCTTTTAACGACCATTCAAACCATGAATCAAGAATTGGGCGCAACCATTCTTATGGTAACCCATGATGCTTTTACAGCAAGCTATGCAAAACGAATTTTGTTCCTGAAGGACGGTCAGATTTTTACAGAAATTCTGCGGGGCGAACAAAGCAGAAAGCAGATGTTTGGGAAAATTCTTGATGTGATGTCACTGCTGGGAGGTGATTTATCCGATGTACGTTAAGTTGGCCTTGCGTAACGTTAAGCGCTCTGCAAAGGATTATCTGATTTATATGCTTACCATGATTTTATCGGTGGGACTGTTTTACGGCTTTTTATCCATCACAAGCCCTTCCTATAACAGCAGGCTGCCGATTCAGATGAATTTAGAATACTTCTCAGGAAAAATGAAAATCATCATCCCGGTTATCGCCTTACTGCTAATTTTTCTTATTTCCTATGTTAATCGCTATATGATGAAATGCAGAAAAAAAGAATTTGCGCTGCAAACCATGATAGGGATGGAACAGCGGACAGTTGCGTCTCTCTTTTTTATAGAAATGTTTCTAATGGGGCTTGTGGCGGTCTGCTTAGGTGTTGTACTCGGAGTGCTTTTATCTCAAATGGTAAGTGCTATCATTATGAGCAGCTTTGGGGCGGTATTTAAGCCATATTTCTCTGTATACCCTGACACGATTCTCTGGACGTTGCTATTTTTTGCCACATTGTTTCTGATTATCGGTATCGGTAATGTGCGTATCATACGCAAGCAGAAAATAATCGATATGCTGAACGACAGCAAAAATACAGAAAGTGCTTCTACGCTAAAGTACATGCTTCTATCTCCTATAGTTGCCAGTTGTGCGGTGGATATTGGTATTTTGCTCCTTTGCATCCATAAAATTGTACCCTTTTGGAATCGGCTAAGTGAACAAGCAAGGTGGATGACGGGAGCAAATATTGTCAGTGCAGCTGTCTTCCTGTTTTTTGTGTTTATGTTTCTTTTTGTCACTGGAAAGATGAAAAAAGATGGCAGCTTCGGGGCAATTTTGCTGTCTGTAACTTCTTTGATTACAGGAATATTGCAATTACGGCTTCAGGGGTTAATGGATGAGCTGCTGCGGAATGGACTCATCAACGGAGCTTTTTATACCTTTGTTCCTCCTGTATTGGCGGTTGGCATGATTATTTTTAGTCTAGTTTCATTTTATAGCTGCCTTTCATGGCTGTTGGTGCTGATGAAAAGAAAATCAAAG
>JASKJZ010000146.1 GCA_030154385.1 Clostridiales bacterium | reverse complement strand
TAAAATACCATACATAAAAACATAAAATTTGACATAAAAAAAGCAGGTTTTATGCGACCTGCAATCACTTTTTTTCTTATTAAACTGTCAAACTCCCGTGGAATTGAAAAAGGAATCAAATTATATTTGCAACAACAAAAAGAAGTGATATAATAGCAGTCATGGAAACGAAAATAATTAAGATAAATGAACATAAGTTTGAACAAGATGAATTTAGTGAAGCGGTACAAATACTAAGGACTGGAGGCCTGGTTGCATTCCCAACAGAAACTGTCTATGGGTTAGGAGGAGATGGTCTTAGGGCGGATGCGGCAAAAAAAATATACGAAGCCAAGGGAAGGCCATCGGATAATCCGTTGATTCTCCATATAGCGGATTTAGCCATGCTTTCTTCCTTAGCAGAGGAGATACCAGATGCGGCACAGGTTTTAGCAAAAAAGTTTTGGCCAGGACCGCTTACGATGATTTTTAAGAAAAAAAGGGAAGTTCCGTTTGGAACAACGGGAGGGCTTGATTCGGTTGCAGTTCGTATGCCATCGCATAAAGTTGCGAGAGAACTGATACGTTTATCTGGGGTTTGCATCGCTGCACCGAGTGCCAATACCTCAGGAAGACCAAGTCCAACAAAGGCATCACATGTAATAGATGACTTGATGGGAAAAATTGATATGATTATAGATGGCGGAGAAGTCGGAATTGGGATTGAATCGACTATCGTTGACTTAACAGGCGAAAGGCCTACGATTCTTCGTCCTGGCTTTATCACACAAAGAATGCTTGAGAAAGCGGTTGGAGAGGTTAGAATTGATCCAGCCGTACTATCAAAAAAAGCAGATCCTAATCTGGTTCCAAAGGCTCCAGGCATGAAGTACAAGCATTATGCGCCAAAGGCAGAGCTTACAATTATGGAGGGAGCACTTCCATTGGTAACAGAAGAAATTAATCGCCGCTGTCTAAAAGCGCAATGTGCAGGTAAACGGGTTGGAGTTATTTGTTCCTGCGATACCAAACAGGCATATACAATTGGAATCGTGAAAGAAATTGGAGATAGGAAGCAAGAAATTACCATAGCACAACGCTTATATTCGATTTTAAGAGAATTTGATGATTTGGGGGTCGATATCATCTATTCCGAAAGCTTTGCTTCGGATGATCTGGGACAGGCTATTATGAATCGTCTGTTGAAAGCAGCAGGCTATCAGGTGGTTTGCTGTGAATGAGATGGAGGGGAAAGCATGGGAGAAAAGAAAAAATATAGAAAAGTGCTGTTCGTATGTACAGGAAATACATGTAGAAGTCCTATGGCAGAAATCATTTTTCGAAGCCTTCAATTTGAAGATGGTATCGATGTGATTTCAAGAGGGACGGTCGTACTTTTTCCTGAGCCTGCTAATCCTAGGGCAGTTACCGTGATTTCAAGTCATGGAATGAAGCTTGAAAATCATCGGGCAAGACAATTAAAGGAAAAGGATATCACAGACGACACCTTAGTATTGACCATGACAGTAAGTCAAAGGAACAAGCTGGAAAAGCAATATGAGCTGGATGGAAATTTATATACCATCAAGGAATTTGCAGGTGAGGAAGGCGATGTTTTAGATCCTTATGGAGGAGACCTTGTGGACTATGAAAAGTGTTACAGCGAATTGTATCGTCTGGTTAAAAAAACCTGTGTAAAATTGAATGAGGAGCTGGAATCATCATGATTCCAGCTCCTCAATTACTTGTTGTAACTCATAAAATGCATTGTGATATATAATGTTCAAAAGTGAATTTGCTATTTTCAAAGCCTTAGCGCAAAGAAGAGGTGAGATTATTTCGCTCATCAGTAAATCCCCTAACTCATCCAGATCAACAACCTGTATACTGCCGTCTGGCATTACAAGAATATCCACTAATAAATCGTGAAAGATATAGCTATGATCATCCGCCCTATATTCTGTCTCAATGATATCGCAATACCAATACACAAGCTTGTGCTCATGATTGTATATTTTGCTGACCTTATAGCCATCCTTAATAAAGTAGGCAGACATGCCATGACTAAAATCGGTTCTGGGCTTAAGGGTATTCCATTTAGTGACAATCAATGAATCGGTTTGCTTGACGATACAATCATCCTTTAGATGGATGAGCTCATTGGGAACATATCTTCTTCGATATAACTGAGTGGATGGTTTCATTTGCTTCTCCTTGTGGGTAGGCTACGCTTAGGTTTTCATAGATTATACCACGAGATGAAAAATTTGAAAAGGAAATGTTCATGAGTTGCGAGGAAAAAGATACAAAAAAAATTTGGTAACCAAAAAAATATTAAAAAACTATAAACTACGACTCATTTGTGTATAAAATTGTAGACATGATTTTGAAAAGTGTATATAATATACATATTAGTATCAGAATAATTGGTGTTTTAGAGGTGGACAGATTGAAGGATGACCGTACCATATGGAAAAGCTTAATGATGATAACCCAGATAGGGATTTCAATGATTACTCCCATTTTCCTTGCAGGATATCTTGGGCTGAAAATGGATGCGTGGCTTACTACGAATTACTGGTTCATTATCTGGCTCATATTAGGAATCATGGCAGCCTTTCGAAACGTTTATGCGCTCACAAAACGTTTCTATTCCAAGGATTTAAAACGCGAACTAGAGAAGCAGAAGTATTTTGAAGATTTAAAAAAAGCGAGAAGCCAGAAAGGAAAAGAAAAGTGAAGGAATTAAAATATACCTTTTATGATCTTTTAGTCGGCATTGTTTGTTTTTCAATTCTTCTATGTGTGACAGGCCCTTTTTTTTCGGGAAATGTAATTCGTTTTATTGCAGGTGTTTTGTATGGAGGAATGGTTGCAGCAATTCTTGCATATCATATGTTTCAAGGAATTGATAAAACGATGGATTTTGACCCTGTGGGAGCTGAAAAATATGCAAGAAAAATGGCAGGCATTCGAATGCTTATTATGGTAGCGGCAGCTTTTTTAGCGGTCTTTTTGTCTTCTGTTTTTAGTATGATTGGCGTCTTACTTGGAATGCTGTCTCTCAAGATTGCTGGTTATCTGCAACCTATTATTCGTCGCTATATAACAATTAAAATATACAACAAAGGAAGGTGAAAACGTGAACGAAGGAATCGCATTTTTTGCGGGGGGACTGCAAGGAACAACAAGTCTGGTTCTGGCAAAGAGTGATGTGAGCCTCGGAGTAAAGGCTTATGCCCAGTATAAGCTGTTTGGTCAAACCCTTTATATTACAACGACTCATATTTCTATCTTAATTGTGATGATTGCTATTTTTATATTTTGTATCATTGCAAATCGTGCAATCAAAAGAGCAGACCCCAATCAGGTGCCGGGACCTTTTTTGAACGTAGTCGAAGTAATTGTCGAATCCATTGACAGCCTTGTGGTATCCAATATGGGAGTTAAGTATGCAAAAAAATTCTCGAACTATATTGGAACCTTGATATTTTTTATTTTTCTTTCCAATATCGCAGGGTTATTTGGCCTTCGGTCTCCGACGGCTGACTATGGTGTGACATTTCCGCTTGCGATCATAACATGGGTCATGATTCAGTACAATGGATTTAAGCATCAGAAAATGGGCAAGATTAAGGGTCTGTTTGAACCGTTCTTCTTGTTCTTCCCAATTAATTTGATTGGAGAATTTGCGACACCAGTATCTATGTCATTGCGTTTGTTTGGTAATATTTTGTCAGGAACGGTAATGCTTACATTGGTGTACGAATTATTACCAAAACTGGCTACATTGGTATGGCCAGCTGCACTGCATTTATATTTGGATTTATTTTCTGGAGCAATCCAGACCTTTGTATTTGCAATGCTCACGATGGTATTTGTTGCAGATGCCATCGGAGAGGAAGCGTCTGTTTAGGTAGTTACAAAAAATTAAAATAAAATTAGTCTTGTATTTTAAGGAGGAACAAATTATGGGTAACATTACAAATGAAGGTTTAATTTTAGCTTGTTCAGCAATTGGTGCAGGTCTTGCGATGATCGCCGGCGTAGGTCCTGGTATTGGTCAGGGTATTGCAGCAGGTCACGGTGCAGCAGCCGTTGGACGTAATCCAGGAGCAAGAGGTACCATCATGTCCACCATGCTTTTAGGACAGGCAGTTGCAGAGACCACAGGTCTTTATGGTTTGGTTATTGCGTTAATTTTATTATTTGCGAACCCACTTCTAGGAAAGCTTTAATTGACTGCATGCGAAATCCAGGAATGGATTTCGCTCACATTTTATGAACGTACAGAAGGAGGGCGAAGAGTGATTGGATTATTATCAACCTTAGAAGAGGTTGACCGCTTATTTGGTCTGGATGCACAATTGCTTGCAGATGCGACGATTGAGTTGCTTGCAATATTTGTGCTCTTTGTTGGCATGTCATACCTTTTATTTAATCCAGCCCGCGAATTTTTGAAAAAAAGACAGGATAAAATTCGGGAAGAAATGGAACAAACAGCAAAGAATAAAGAAGAAGCTGCACTTTTAAAAGCACAATATACAAAGAAAATGGATATTGTGGATAAAGAAGCGGAGCAAATTTTAAGTGATTCCAGAAAGGTTGCCTTGAAAAAAGAAGCCGATATTGTGCAAGATGCCAAGGAAGAGGCGGCTCGCATTATTGACCGCGCAAACAAGGAAGTTGAGCTGGAAAAAAACAAAGCAAAAGAAGAAGTAAAGCAGGAAATGATAGTGATAGCATCCATGATGGCAGGAAAAATTGCTTCCGCTTCGATGGATGAAGAAAAACAAGCCGAGTTGATTGAGAACACACTACAAGAGATGGGTGATAAGACATGGCAAAATTAATTTCTAAAATATATGGAGAAGCTTTGTTTAAGCTTGCCATAGAAGAAGAGCAGCTTGATTTACTGGAAGCACAGACAAGAGAAGTTCTGGCAATCTTTCGCTCTAATCTGGAATTAAACAAAATTCTTATGCATCCGAAAGTATCCAGAGAAGAAAAAATTCACTTGATTGAACAATTGTTTCGTTCCCATGTTTCGGAGCATATGACGGGGTTTTTAGTCATCATTCTGGAAAAAGGAAGATATGAGGAGCTAGAGGCTATTTTCGAATATTTCCTCTCACAGGTTAAGGAATATAAGAATATTGGCGTTGCCTATGTAAGCTCTGCGGTTTCTCTGTCGGCTAAACAGCGCCAGCAGATTGAACAGAGGCTTTTGGATACCACAAAATATGTCCGTTTTGAGATGCATTATACCGAAGAGCCAGAGTTGATTGGCGGTATGGTTATTCGGATTGGAGACCGTGTGGTAGACAGCAGCATTCGTACGCAGCTAAATACGATGGCAAACGAGCTGAAAAAGATACAGCTTACGTAGAAGTAAAAATACAGAAGGAAGGTGCGCGAGTATCATGAATTTGAGACCAGAGGAAATCAGTTCCATTATAAAAGAACAGATTAAAAATTATAGTACTAAGCTGGAAGTCTCTGATGTTGGTACGGTAATTCAGGTTGCCGATGGTATTGCCCGTATCCATGGTTTGGAAAAGGCAATGTCAGGGGAGCTCTTAGAATTTCCCAATGAAATCTTTGGAATGGTCATGAACCTCGAAGAAGATAATGTGGGTGCCGTACTGCTCGGCGATGGAAAGAGCATAAATGAAGGCGATGTTGTAAAAACAACGGGTAGAGTGGTGGAGGTTCCAGTTGGTGATGCCATGCTTGGCCGTGTCGTGAATGCGCTTGGACAAGCCATTGATGGCAAAGGTCCGATTGAAACAACAAAATATCGTCAGGTTGAACGTGTAGCATCGGGTGTTATTTCCAGAAAATCGGTAGATACTCCGTTGCAGACCGGAATCAAAGCAATCGACTCGATGATTCCAATCGGAAGAGGACAAAGAGAGTTAATCATTGGTGACAGACAGACTGGAAAAACGGCAATTGCCGTTGATACGATTATCAATCAAAAGGGACAGGGCGTAAATTGTATTTATGTCGCAATCGGACAAAAGGCCTCTACGGTTGCAACGATTGTAAAGACCCTGGAAGAATACGGTGCGATGGATTATACAACAGTAGTAGCAGCAACAGCAAGTGAGCTTGCACCGCTTCAATATATAGCACCTTACGCAGGCTGTGCGATTGGTGAAGAATGGATGGAGGAAGGAAAGGATGTGCTTGTCATTTATGATGACTTAAGTAAGCATGCAGTGGCATACCGTACCCTTTCCTTATTGCTTCGCAGACCACCAGGACGAGAGGCTTATCCTGGAGATGTATTCTATTTACATTCCAGATTATTAGAGCGTGCGGCCAGGCTGTCAGATGCACTTGGCGGAGGTTCCCTAACGGCACTTCCAATTATTGAGACACAGGCTGGTGACGTATCGGCCTATATTCCGACCAATGTAATTTCCATTACCGATGGACAAATTTATCTCGAAACGGAAATGTTCAACGCAGGATTTCGTCCCGCTGTAAATGCAGGACTCTCGGTATCGCGTGTAGGTGGTGCAGCGCAGATAAAGGCGATGAAAAAGATTGCGGGGCCGATTCGTACCGAGCTTGCGCA
>JASKJZ010000145.1 GCA_030154385.1 Clostridiales bacterium | reverse complement strand
TACCATTTTATTTAAGAACAAATTCACAACGGAAGAGAGAAAATCAGGACCGGTTAACTTTGTTATGGGACTCTCCTTTATTTCGGAAGGAGCGATTCCGTTTGCGGCAGCAGATCCACTTCGTGTACTTCCTTCCTTAATCGTAGGTTCAGCGGTAGCTGGTGGGCTTTCTATGGCCTTTAATTGTACTCTGATGGCACCTCATGGTGGAATTTTTGTATTCCCAGTGGTAGGAAATGCTGTAATGTATTTAGTAGCATTAGTGATTGGAACAATCGTAGGAGCACTTATGCTTGGACTTTTAAAACGTAACGTACAGGAATAGTTGGAAAGGAGATAGAGGATGAAGACATTTACGTATCGCATTCAAGACGAGCAAGGAATTCATGCTAGACCGGCCGGCATGTTAGTAAAGGAAGCTGCCAAGTATGAAAGTAAAATTGCGCTGTCAAAGGATGGAAAAGAGGCTGATTTGAAGCGTATTCTTGGAGTTATGGGACTAGGCGCAAAAAAAGGTGATGAAATAACCGTTACGATAACGGGGGCAGATGAAGATACTGCTTATGGCGTAATTAAGAGTTTTTTTGAGAATAATTTATAGATTTAAAAGTATACCCTTTGTATACGGACAGGAGCAGTATGGAACAGATAAGCGGAAAAAGTGTTTACGGTGGAATTGCAATTGGTACCATTAAGGTCTTTCAAAAGAAGGAATCAAAAATTGAGCGAAGTCAGGTTGCTGATTGCGAAGCTGAAAAAAAGCGCTATTTGGATGCAAAGGAAGTAGCAATCTCCCAGTTAAAGCTGCTTTATGACAAAGCACTTTTAGAGGTTGGGGAAGCCAATGCTATGATTTTCGAAGTGCATCAGATGATGTTAGAGGATGAGGACTATCAAGAATCCATTCAATTTATGATGGAGGAGCAGAAAGTAAATGCAGAATATGCGATTGCAGTTACATCCGATAATTTTCAAGCTATGTTTTCTTCCATGGAAGATGCTTACATGCAGGCAAGGGCTGCTGATATCAAAGACATTTCTGAGCGTCTGATTGGAATTTTAAAAAAGGAAGGTGCCGAATTCCTAACGCTTGAGGAGCCGGTCATATTATTAGCAGAGGATCTTGCACCGAGCGAGACGGTTTCTTTCGATAAGGATAAACTGTTGGCTTTCGTGACAAGACAGGGCTCTTCCAATTCTCATACTGCTATCCTTGCTCGTACCATGGGCATTCCAGCCCTTGTACAAACAAAAGTGGATTCCCTTCATGATTACGATGGAAAGCGCTGCATTGTGGATGGATTTAGTGGAACTCTAATTATTGACCCCGATGAAGCGACATTGCTTGAAAAGCAGAGGATACAAAAGAGGGCACTCGAGGAGAAGCTTCTATTACAGGAAATGAAGGGAAAAGAGGATATTACGCTTGATCGTAAGTCAATCAAGTTATTTGCAAATATCGGAAGCATTCAGGATGTTGCTGCAGTTCACGTGAATGATGCAAGAGGCATTGGATTGTTTCGAAGTGAATTTTTGTATTTGGAAAGCAAGGATTTTCCGACGGAGGAAGAGCAATTCCGAGCTTATAAAACAGTAGCGGAAAACATGGCTGGAAAACCTGTAATTATTCGTACATTGGATATTGGAGCGGATAAAAAGGTGGATTATTTTCACCTTGATGCGGAAGAAAATCCAGCTCTTGGGTATCGCGCAATAAGAATTTGCCTCACACAGAAGGAATTATTCAAGACACAGCTTCGCGCGCTTTACCGTGCCTCCTTTTATGGAAATTTGTCCATTATGTTCCCGATGATTACCTCTGTCTCGGAAGTAAAGCAAATTAAGGAAATCGTGGATGAAGTGAGAGCAGAACTTCGTACACTTGAAATTCCGTATCGAGAGGTTTCACTTGGTATTATGATTGAGACGCCTGCTGCCGCACTGATTAGTGATGCGTTAGCAAGAGAGGTCGATTTCTTTAGCATTGGAACCAATGATTTGACGCAATATACGCTAGCAATTGATCGACAGAATGCCAAGCTTGATTCCTTTTACCAACCACATCATGAAGCTGTATTAAAGCTAATTGAAATGACCGTTCAAAATGCACATCAAAATGGTATTTGGGCTGGAATATGTGGGGAGCTTGCGAGTGATTTAGAGCTTACGGAACGCTTTCTTGCGATGGGAGTCGATGAACTGTCCGTATCACCAACCATGATACTAAAAATTCGTAAAAAAATCAGAGAAAGCAGAGTAAGTCTTTCATAGACAATCCTTTTCTTTGCTTTGATAAAAGCAGCTAGAATTACAGAACTTGTATCTAGCTGCTTTTTTCATTCTGATTGGTATCTTCATGAAGCGAATATATTACACCAGAAATATGAGAATCAAAGCAAACAAGAGTATGTTAGAAATAATAATTATTGTCGTTAGTGTACTCGTAATGCTAGTCTTGACTGCTTGGCTGGCTGTGAATCCGAAGCACTATGCAATTGGGTTTCTAGCGATAAGTCTCCTACTATTTTTTTGGAATACACAAGGGATTACAGAGACGGGACTCTTACTTATGGCAAGAGGAAAAGAATTTTATAAATGGACAGATATTGGAAGCGTAAAAATTCAGACAGGAGAGATTATAAGCATTCATTTTTACGATTTACATGGTTCAAAAATAATAACACATACATTTTGCAAAACGGATTACGGTACCATAGTAAACCTATTTTCGAATAAAAACATCAAAACAGAAATTATACAGCTTAAGAAGGAATTATCTTAAGCTGTTTTTTGTTTTGAAATTTTAGACGTAGCGTCTTTACAGGTTTAGCTTCCTTTGTTAGGATGATAGAAGTGTTCGATATCGTTTATACATGAGAAGGCAGGTGTCAAATGAGAATTATTCGATATATGATTGGATTATTTCTTTTGATAGCAGTCTGTTGGGAAGGTGAAGTGATACGCTTACAGGAGAGCTGTGTCCCAGACGGATATCAAAAGCAAGAAGAAAAATCAGAAAAAATACAAGAGGAAGAAATACAAGAGGAAAAGTTTTATATGGAAAAGCATATTATTAGGGGGGAGCACATATCCAAAGAGAGTGTTCGCCAGGAGGAGAATGGTATGTTTACAAGTAGCGAGATAACAGATGAAATATGGAATCGAATCAGAGGGAAGTCCTATAAAGAGGATACAACAATACCCTTATCCAAGCTTCGATACTTAAAGCTTGCTTATTATGGTTTTGATGAGCAGGTGCATATGGGAGAAATGATTGTAAATGCCAGTATCGCGGATGACGTTCTTTCTATCTTTGAAGCACTTTATGATATCAAGTATCCAATTGAAAAAATGGAGTTGGTGGACGTATATGATGCAGATGATAACGCTTCGATGGAAGCGAATAATACGAGCGCATTTAATTTTCGTTACATTGAAGGTACCAAGACCTATTCGAGGCATGCAAAAGGACTGGCAATTGATATCAATCCCTATTACAATCCCTATGTTGTTCCAACAAAGGATGGGCAAGCCATTTATCCAAAGAGTGCAAAAGTATACGCGGATCGTTCGTTAGATTGTCCTTATTATATTAAAGAGGGCGATGCTTGCTACCATATTTTTACGGAACATGGCTTTACCTGGGGTGGTGATTGGAATCGTAAAAAGGATTATCAACATTTTGAAAAAGAAATGGAAAACTAACGAAGAACCGCTCATATAATGGTTATAACAGGAAAAAAGGGGTAAGTAATTGGTAAAAGGAAATGGAAAACATAGATTTATAATCTGCATGCTTTGTCTTAGTATCTATTTGTCATGCGTGGATTGTATGGCACAAGAAACGGAAGGGGCAAATAAGGAGTTAAAAGGTCTTCATGCGACTGCTGCCTGTTTGATGGATGCGGATAGTGGTCGCGTGCTTTTTGAAAAGAATGGCAGAGAACCACTTGCTATGGCGAGTACCACAAAAATCATGACCTGCATCGTTACATTGGAGGAAACAGATTTAGAAACACTTGTGCCTGTTTCAAGTAATGCAGCAAGGCAGCCTGATGTCCAACTTGGTATAAAGACAGGTGAATATTATGTGCTGGGCGATTTGCTTTACTCTTTGATGCTAGAATCTCATAATGACGTTGCGGTTGCAATTGCAGAATGCGTGGGTGGCAGTGTTGAAAAATTTGCAGCTCTTATGAACAAAAAGGCGAATGAAATCGGATGTGACAATACTTATTTTATAACACCAAATGGTTTGGACGCCAAGGATGAAGTTGGTGTACATAGTACCAGTGCAACGGATCTGGCAAAGATCATGTCTTATTGTATCAAGAGGTCACCAAAGGCAGAGGATTTTCTTCACATCACAAGAACAAAGGATTATTCCTTTTGTAACCGTGTTCGCTCCAAGGATGGCGTCGTTAGCAGAGGAAGTCGTTCCTTTTCTTGTCACAATCATAATGCATTTCTTCAGATGATGGAGGGAGCCTTGTCTGGGAAAACAGGATTTACTGGAAATGCGGGCTATTGCTATGTGGGTGCCTTGGAAAGTGAAGGACGAACGTTTGTGGTTTCATTGCTTGGTTGTGGCTGGCCAAATCATAAAACCTACAAGTGGGAAGATACGAGGAGGCTAATGCAGTATGCAAAGGAACATTTCCAATATGTAGCGCTCTCTAGCGTTCCCATTAATTCAAATTTTTTATCCCCGCTTCTTGTTCAAGAGGGACAGACAGAGCATATCGGTGAATCTGCCAGGGTTGAGGTGTTTTTGTCTTCCGATTCACAAGAAATGGATAGAAACGTTTTATTAGGAGATGAGGAAAACATTCGGGTATGCTATAAAAAAGAAAAAATGTTAAAGGCTCCCGTACGGTCAGGAGAAAAAGTTGGTACGCTTACTTATATGGTAGGAGATACGGTCATTTTACAAAACAACCTTCTTACAAAGCAAGAAAGTAAAAAGATTGATATTTCATGGTGCATCCAAAAGATAGCAGCACTCTATTTCTGGGAAGGGTAACTTATGCATTTTAACGGTTTCCATTAAAAAATATAGAATGAAGCAAGATAAAATGCAAAAATAATTTGGTAGACAAGATTTTTTTTTGTGCAAAACTGTCTTGCACTTTTTGTCAAAAAGCGCTAAAATTATAATCGCGGGAATTTGTTTTTTATTTAACATATATTAAATTGGAGGGCTGATAATGAGTAAGACTTCTCAACTGTCTGCAAAAGAAAGAATCGAATCTTTGTTGGACGAAAACAGTTTTGTTGAAATCGGTGCGGCCGTTACAAGGCGAAATACAGATTTTAACATGCAAGAAAAATCCATCCCTGGTGATGGTGTAATTACTGGTTACGGAATGGTAGATTGCAAACTAGTGTATGTATATAGCCAGGATGCACAGGTACTGGGTGGATCCATTGGAGAAATGCATGCAAAAAAAATAAGCCGCGTTTATGATCTGGCGATGAAAGTAGGCGCCCCTGTCGTTGGCTTGATTGATTGCGCGGGTCTTCGTCTTCAAGAAGCAACGGATGCGTTAGCAGGTTTTGGTGAGCTCTATTTAAAACAGACCATGGCATCGGGAAAGGTACCTCAAATATCTGCAGTTTTTGGAACATGTGGCGGCGGCTCTGCGATTTCAACCGCACTTTCTGATTTTACCTTTATGGAAGCATCACAGGCTAAGCTGTTTGTGAATACACCAAATGCTTTGGCTGGAAATCATATTGGAAAATGTGATACAAGTGTTGCGAAATTTCAAGCAGAAGCAGGAAGCATTGATTTTGTAGAAGAATCAGAAGAGGCAGTTTTATCAAAGGTGCGTGAGCTTTTAGCTATTTTACCAAATAGCTATGAGGATGACGATTCATTTGAGGAGTCAGGGGATAGCTTAAATCGCTTAACTCCAGATTTTGCATCAAAAATTGAAGATGTTGTACAAGCCTTAACGGATGTTTCGGACAACCAGTTCTTTTTGGAAGTGAAAAAAGCATATGCAAAGGATATGGTAACTGGATTTATTCGCATCAATGGGATGACCGTTGGTGTGGTTGCAAATCGTGTAAAGGTACTAGGCGAGGATGGTAAGGCAATCGAATCCTTTGACGGTTCACTTACGGCAAAAGGAGCCTTAAAAGCAGCTGATTTCGTGACTTTTTGTGATTCCTTTAATATACCAGTGTTAACACTAACCAATGTAAATGGTTTTGCAGCAACTACGGCAGAGGAAAAAGAAATTGCAAGAGCCAGTGCAAAGCTTACCTATGCATTTGCAAATGCAACGGTTCCAAAGGTAACCTTGTTGGTAGGAAAAGCATATGGCAGTGCCTATATTGCGATGAATTCCAAACATATTGGTGCAGATATGGTATTTGCTCTACCACAGGCTGAAATTGGTATGATGGAGGCAAAGGCAGCAGCAGAAATTATATATAGTGAAGAAATTGAAGCGAAAGCGGACAAAGAAGCTACGATTGAAGCTTATGCGAACGAATATCGCCAGTTGCAGGCAAGCAGTGAAGCGGCTGCTAAAAGAGGGTATGTAGATGCAATTATTGACCCTTCTGAAACAAGAAAACACGTAGCATATGCATTTG
>JASKJZ010000144.1 GCA_030154385.1 Clostridiales bacterium | reverse complement strand
TTGCAAAAGCCCTGAATAAGCAGTATGTTCGAATTTCACTTGGCGGTGTAAGAGATGAAGCAGAGATACGGGGACATCGAAGAACCTATGTGGGAGCGATGCCAGGAAGGCTTGCAACAGGCCTTAAAAACGCAAAGGTAAAGAATCCGCTGATTTTATTGGATGAAATTGATAAGGTCAGCAGCGATTATAAAGGCGATCCGTCATCGGCTCTGCTGGAAGTTTTAGATATGGAGCAAAACAAAAAATTTGCGGATCATTATGTGGAAATACCGATTGATTTATCGGAAGTTTTGTTTATCACGACGGCCAATACAACACAAACGATACCACGTCCCTTACTAGACCGAATGGAGATTATTGAGGTCAGCAGTTATACAGAAAATGAAAAGTTCCATATTGCGAAGGAACATTTATTGCCAAAGGTTATTGGAAGAAATGGTTTAAAAAATCGGCAGCTCATCTTGACGGATGCCGGGCTTCAATACATCATTGCTTTTTATACCAAGGAATCGGGAGTTCGTAATTTAGAAAGACGCCTCGGAGAAGTAGCAAGAAAGGCAGCAAAAGAGCTTTTGGAAAAGGAGAAAAAATCCATTCGTATTACGGAGAAGAATGCGAAGGATTATTTAGGAAAAGAGCTTTATCGATTCCAGGAAGCGAATAAAGAAGCCGAGGTGGGGATTGTACGGGGACTTGCTTGGACGAGTGTAGGCGGAGATACCCTCGAAATAGAGGTAAATGTAATGCCTGGAAAAGGAAAATTTGAACTTACGGGACAGCTTGGGGATGTGATGAAGGAGTCTGCAAAAACCGGCATTAGCTACATACGCTCCATCAGTCCGCAGTATGGCATTAAAAAGAACTATTTTGAACAAAATGATATTCATGTCCATATACCAGAAGGAGCGGTTCCAAAAGATGGACCGTCTGCCGGAATTACAATGGCAACTGCCATGCTATCCGCGATTTTAGGAAGGAAGGTGCGGGCAGATCTTGCGATGACAGGTGAAGTCACCCTGCGTGGACGCGTGCTGCCAATTGGTGGATTGAAGGAAAAAATTATCGCAGCAAAAAAAGCAAAAATAAAGGAAATTTTGGTTCCGCTGCAAAATGAACGAGATATTGTGGAACTAGACAATGAAATTACAGAGGGAATTCTGATTACCTTTGTTGAACATATGGAGCAGGTGGTGGAAGCCGCTTTCGTGAAGGAGGAATAACATGCATATCAAGTCTGTAAATTTGGAAACGGTCTGTGGAATTACCAGTACGTTACCTGAAAATGATAAAATGGAGGTTGCTTTTGCGGGAAAATCAAACGTTGGAAAGTCTTCTTTGATTAATGCATTGATGAATCGAAAATCCTATGCAAGAACATCTCAGCAGCCAGGCAAAACACAGACCATCAATTTCTATAACATAAATGATATGATGTATTTTGTGGATCTTCCAGGTTATGGGTATGCAAAGGTATCAATCGAGACCAAGAAAAAATGGGGCGCGATGATTGACAATTATTTAAAGACCGCAAAACAACTGCGCATCATGTTTTTATTGGTGGATATCCGTCATGAACCTTCTGAAAATGATGTGGATATGTATAACTGGGGTATTAATTATGGCTATAATCCCATTATTATTGCAACAAAGTCGGATAAAATCAGCCGCTCTGCCATTGCAAAAAATACAAAAGTTATACAAAAAAAGCTAAACTGTATTGAGGGAACGCCAATCATTCCCTTTTCTGCACTCAATAAGTCTGGTCGTGAGGAAATATGGGAATATATGGAGGACATGCTGGCGGTATACCAAGAAGAGAAAGAAGAGCAAGAATAACAAGAAAAATGAAAAAGATGAATTTACAACGTTGATTTGTTGCAAATTCATCTTTTTTTAAAGTAGTTCGAATCAATTTTTATAGCAATTCCTGCATTAAATGCGCATATAGTTCTTGGCTTTTATTGGCCCAGTTATTGCAGATGGAGACTGCATCCTCTTCAGAGGGTACAGTTAGGTTAATTTCGATAATTTTGCTTCCTTGCTCTTGGACATAGCAATGTGCTATGTATTCTCCCCGTTTGCCTTCGTAATACTCAGACAAAGAAGAGACCTCTTCTCGAAGCTCGAACTTATTTTCCTTTAAATATGAAATAATTTCCGCTTTGATGGTATCCCCGATTTCCTTGTTAAAAAACTGAAGCGTTTCCTTTCCCGCATCGGTAATTCGGAAAAGGGAACGATTTCTTACCGTCTCTCCTTTTAATAGAGCAGAGGCATCTAATTCTTTGATTGCTTGTTGAATCGTAAAATAATTGGTATATCCCTTATCCAGAATAAAGTTGGATAGCTGTGCATTGGTAAGTGGAAAATCGACTTTATCCAAAATAAACAGGATGATTAATTTGTAAAGAGTCATTGAATCCGATGACATGATATCACCATTCCTTTCCCTGCCAAGTGTTATTTGATTTTAAGGTTTTCTGAATTTCATTTAAAACATGTCGTTTTTTCGTACTCCATAGGGGAGCAATTAATGAATCTTTTGGACCATCTCCAGTCAGACGGTGGATGACCATTTCGGGAGGGAGATGTTCTAAGCACTTGATGATTAACTGGATGTATTCTTCTTGCGTTAAAATATGAAATGTGCCATACTGCTTCGCTAAATCGGTTCCAGCTAAAACATGTAAAAGCTGAAGCTTGATACCGTGAATCGGTAGATGTGAAACATAATGGATGGAGGCTAACATATCCGATTCATTTTCAAAGGGCAAACCGAGAATAAGATGTGTAATAATGGAGAGATTTCGCGTGTTTAAATCTTTAATGGCCTGATCAAATGTAGCAAGTGGATATCCTCGCCGAATAAAGGCTGCTGTCTTTTCATGAATGGTCTGAAGCCCAAGTTCGACCCAAACAGGTTTGATTTGATTTAAAGCTTCTAATAGGTCAAGTACCTCTGGTGAAAGACAGTCAGGTCTTGTTGCGATGGATAAGGCGACGATGGAGGGGTGCGCGATTGCTTCTGTAAATAGATTTCTCAGATAGGAAATATCAGCATAGGTATTGGTATAGGACTGAAAGTAGGCGATGAACTTATGACAGGACAAGGATTTTTGTTTTTTTTGTTTGGAGGCCAGAATACCTGTGATTGCAAGGTCAATTTGCTCTTTGATTGAGGACTGCATAGGAGCAGCGAAGTCGCCGCTCCCTCCAGCACTACAAAAAATACAGCCTCTTGTATCAAGTGTTCCATCACGATTTGGGCAAGTCATGCCACCGTCTAACGCGATTTTGTAGACTTTTTCGCCAAAGGTATTCTTTAAGTAGCAATCCAGGGAATAATATCGCTTATCCCCAAAAATTTCGGGTATGTTATCTTTCATAGAAGCTCCTGTTATATAAGAGATTTTACAGCTTCGGCCACGACTTCAGACACTTTTTGGTGGAATGGCTCGGGCAGAATATAATCATCGGTAAGCTTCTCTTCATCAACGAGTCCAGCAATAGCGATGGCAGCTTGCAGCTTCATATCCTCTGTGATTTTAGTGGCACGTCCTTCTAGGGCACCCTTAAAAATGCCTGGAAAAGCAATTACATTGTTCACTTGGTTTGGAAAATCAGAGCGTCCAGTACCAATAATTCTGGCACCCGCCTCTTTTGCCAAATCAGGCATAATTTCCGGGACAGGATTTGCCATTGCAAATAAAATAGAATCCGGATTCATAGAAGAGACCATTTCTTTTGTTACAATACCTGGTGCAGAGACACCAACAAAGATGTCGGCAGCTACAAGGGCATCGGACAAGGTTCCAGCTTCATGGTTTGGATTTGTAATCGTAAGCATCTGCTTTTGCATCCAGTTGAGCGCAGGCGTGAGATCAGATAGGATGCCGTCACGGTCGCATAATACAATGTTGACAAAACCATACCGAAGCAAGAGCTTTGCTATGGCAATCCCCGCAGAACCAGCACCATTTATCACGACCTTGCAACTCTCCTTTTTCTTGTTTACAAGCTTGAGCGCATTGATGATACCTGCAAGAACCACAATTGCGGTACCATGCTGATCATCATGAAAAACAGGAATATCTAGTGCTTCTTTTAATCGTTCTTCAATTTCAAAACAGCGGGGAGCGGAGATATCCTCTAAATTGATGCCTCCAAAAGCGGGGGCAATTCGAATAATGGTTTCGACGATTTCGTCCGTATCTTGTGTATCAAGACAGATGGGAAATGCATTGATATTTGCAAATTCTTTGAAAAGGACACATTTACCTTCCATAACAGGCATTGCCGCATAGGGACCGATGTTACCAAGACCAAGAACTGCACTACCATCTGAGATGACGGCAACGGTATTGGATTTAATGGTGTATTTATAAGCTGCACTTTTATCATTTGCAATTACTTTACAAGGCTCTGCTACTCCAGGGGTATAAGCGAGGGATAAATCTTCACGGTTTGAAACGCTGCATTTTGGGGTCGTATCAAGCTTTCCCTTCCATTCTTCGTGAAGAAGGAGTGCTTTTTCAAAGGTTGTCATATTGCATTCTCCTATCATTAATAATTCCTTATTATGGTATTGTGTTTATAAGCTATTCTTGATAATCATAACATTATGAAATATGTAAATCAAGGAAAAAAACATTGCATTTTGTATAGGGGGGTGTATAATTAAAACTGTCAGGCAATATTCAAAACACAAGTCAAAAAAATTCTTTTGCAGATCTGCAAACGAATCCGTGATAAAAGGAGAAAATATGAGCAGTAATTATGATAGCTTATCTTTAACGGAGCTAAAGGTAATTGCCAAGGAAAAGGGACTCAAAAATATTTCTGTTCTTCGCAAGCAGGAATTAATTGAGGCATTACTTGACTTGGAACAAAAAACGACAGAAAAAAAAGAAGACAAAGCAAAAACTGTCCAAGAATCCGGGATTAAAAAAGATGGAAAGGAAATTTCTCCTGAAATCGAGCAATTAGATAGCGGAGAAGTAAAAGAAGGAATTCTTGAGGTTCTTCCGGATGGATATGGGTTTATCCGCTGTGATAACTACCTCCCAGGCGAGCATGATGTGTATGTATCCCCTGCGCAGATTCGGCGTTTTAATTTGAAAACAGGAGATATTGTGGTTGGTAATACACGGATTAGAAGCCAAAATGAAAAATTCAGTGCGCTGTTATTTGTAAAGAGCGTGAATGGGTTTCATCCGGCTGAAGCACAGCGACGGAAAAAATTTGAAGATTTAACACCTATTTTTCCAAATGAAAGGATTCATCTTGAAACACCAGGATGTGGTGTTGGGATGCGCATGATGGATTTGGTATCCCCAATAGGAAAAGGGCAAAGAGGGATGATTGTATCTCCACCTAAGGCAGGAAAAACAACCCTTTTAAAGCAAGTTGCAAAGGCGATTACAGCGAACCATCCCGATATGAATCTGATCATACTTTTAATAGATGAACGTCCAGAGGAAGTAACCGATATCAAAGAGTCCATTGAAGGGAAAAATGTGGAGGTTATTTATTCTACCTTTGATGAGCTTCCTGAAAATCACAAGCGAGTTTCCGAGATGGTAATCGATCGAGCAAGAAGACTTGTGGAACATAAAAAGGATGTCGTAATTCTTCTTGACAGTATTACGAGGCTTGCCAGAGCCTATAATCTTACCGTAGCGGCAAGTGGCAGAACCCTTTCTGGTGGACTTGACCCAGCGGCGCTTCACATGCCAAAGAAATTCTTTGGAGCAGCGCGAAACATGAGAGAGGGTGGAAGTCTTACCATTCTTGCAACGGCCTTGGTTGAAACTGGGAGTCGCATGGACGATGTTGTATTTGAAGAATTCAAGGGTACTGGAAACATGGAATTGGTACTGGATCGAAGCTTATCTGAAAAGAGAATCTTTCCTGCCATTGATTTGATGAAATCGAGCACCAGAAGAGATGATTTGTTGTTAAATCAAGAAGAGTCTGAGGCAAATTACCTTATGCATAAGGCACTTGGCGGTCTACGTTCGGAAGAAGCATTGGAACGGATTATTGATATGTTCGTAAAAACAAGAAATAATGAAGAATTTGTACAGATGGTACGCAAGGTCAAGATTTTAGGATAAAAAGCTTGCCTTCTATCGACTGTTATGATATAATAAAAAAGCTGTTTATAACAAACAACACGATCGGTTGGGACCGATAAATGATTAGCGAGGTGAAAATATGAAGCAGGGAATCCATCCAGAATATCATCAGGCAAAGGTTACTTGTAACTGTGGAAATGAATTTGTAACAGGTTCTACCAACAAAGAAATTCACGTTGAAATCTGTTCAAAATGCCATTCCTTCTATACAGGACAACAAAAGGCTGCAAAAGCGCGTGGTGCTATTGATAAGTTTAACCGTAGATATGGTTTAAATTAGGACAACGAATAAGTCGAATTTAGGTTGAGGTGATTGAGATCTCAACCTTTTTCTTCATATAC
>JASKJZ010000143.1 GCA_030154385.1 Clostridiales bacterium | reverse complement strand
GATTTGGGAACCGGAAAAGAACAGCACATTACGATTACGGCTGGATCCAATATGTCCGATTCGGATATCGAAAAGGCAGTAAAAGAAGCGGCTGAATTCGAAGCGCAGGATAAGAAGAGAAAAGAAGCAATTGATGCAAGAAACGATGCAGACTCTATGGTATTCCAGACCGAAAAAGCCTTGCAAGAAGCGGGAGACAAATTAAGTGCAGACGAAAAAGCAGGTGTTGAAGCCGATCTTGCACACTTAAAAGAGTTAATTGAAAAATCAAACCCAGAAGTAATGTCAGAGGGTGAAGTTGCAGATATTAAGGCGGCTCAGGAAAAATTAATGACCGGTGCACAGGCATTATTCCAGAAACTTTATGAGCAGCAGGGAGCAGCAGGAGCAGCAGGCCCAGATATGGGAAATATGGGTGGAGCAGCACAAGAAAGCTATGATGGCGATGTAGTTGATGGCGATTACCGCGAAGTATAAGAAGTATAAAAGGAACTGGTAACAGGAAAAAAGATATCCCCCGCTATCTGGCGGGGGACATTGTGATATAACGAGTAAGACTGGAGAATCAAAATTATGGCTGAGAGTAAAAGAGATTATTATGAAGTGCTTGGAATCCCAAAGACTGCAAATGACGATGAAATAAAAAAGGCATATCGGGCATTGGCAAAAAAATATCATCCAGATATGAATCCTGGGGACGCAGAAGCGGAAAAGAAATTTAAAGAAGCTTCCGAGGCATATGCGGTGTTAAGTGATGCGGATAAGAGAAGGCAATATGACCAGTTTGGGCATTCGGCATTTGAAAATGGCGGAGCTGGAGCTGGCGGTTTTGATTTCTCTGGAATGGATTTTGGAGATATCTTTGGAGATATCTTTGGCGATTTATTTGGCGGTGGCGGCGGACGTACCCGAAGAGGCGGCAATGGTCCGATGAAGGGCGCGAATGTACGTGCGTCGGTGCGTATTACCTTTGAAGAGGCATGCTTTGGTGTAGAAAAAGAGATTGAGCTGAATCTGAAAGAGGAATGTGCAACCTGTCATGGAACTGGAGCAAAGCCTGGAAGTTCCCCGGAGACCTGTCAAAAATGCGGAGGTAAGGGTCAGGTCGTATTTACCCAGCAATCCCTTTTTGGCGTGGTACGAAATGTCCAGACTTGTCCAGACTGCCATGGTACTGGAAAAATCATTAAGGATAAATGTCCCGACTGCTATGGTACGGGATACATAACAAGAAAGAAAAAAATCACCATTACCATTCCAGCAGGAATAGACAATGGACAAAGTGTGCGTATTCGTGAAAAAGGAGAACCCGGCGTTAACGGAGGACCAAGAGGCGATTTATTGGTTGAAGTAGTCGTAAGTCGTCATCCGATTTTACAAAGACAGGATTACGATATTTTCTCAACGGCACCAATCTCTTATGCACAAGCAGTTTTAGGCGGAGAAGTGCGGATCACGACAATTGATGGAGATGTGATGTACACAGTAAAACCTGGAACGCAGACGGATACCAAGGTACGTCTACGTGGAAAGGGTGTGCCAACGCTTCGTAACAAATCCGTACGTGGTGATCATTATGTTACGCTGGTCGTACAAGTTCCAACCAATTTAAATCATGAACAAAAAGAATTACTAAAAGCCTTTGATCAAGCAATGACTGGAAAGGCCTCAACTAGCGAAACGACGGCTGAGACCAAGGATGAGCCAACAAAGGGCAAGAAAAAATTTAAAGATAAACTAAATGAGTTTTTTGAATAAAAAGATATATATGGAATGATTTTTAAAAGCATGTAAAATTTAGGCAAATTTCAAGAAAAAGGGACGTATGTCCCTTTTATTTTTATGCATAAGAGATTAAAATTTTGAGTATCAGAGAAAAATCTGATAAAATCTAATGAAGAGGGAGTCTTTCAGTATGAAAAAGATTTTAAAAAATGCCTTAGTAGTACTAAGTTCGGTAGCAATGATTGCTTCGAGTATCAGCATGCCGACTATCGTAACAAAAGCTGCAACATCGGATATCACGATTCAGATTCTTGCCACAAGCGATATGCATGGCAAATTTCTTCCGTATGATTATGCGGTGAATGCGGAGTCAAAGGGTGGAAGTGTTGCGCAGATTGCAACCGTGGTAAAACAATTAAAACAGGAAAATCCAAACACGGTTCTGATTGATGATGGGGATTTGATTCAGGGAAATTCAGCGGAGCTTTTCTTAAAAGACAAGGTACATCCAATGGTTGCTGCTATGAATTTAATGGGGTACGATGTGTTCGTGCCTGGTAATCATGAATTTAATTATGGTATTCCAACGATGCAAAAGGTCTTAAAGCAGCAAGATGCAACGGTTTTATTAGGAAATGTATACGATAAAGAGGGACATTCGTTATATGAGCCATATACCATTATTGAAAGAGATGGTGTAAAAATTGGTATTATCGGAATGGTAACACCAAATATCACCAGATGGGATGGAGAAAATCTTAAAAACTATAAGGTGACTGATCCAGTAAAGGAAACGAAAAAAATTGTTGAAAAATTAAAAGGAAAAGTAGATGTCATCATTGCAGCAGTGCACATGAGCGAATCCAATGAATACGATGTGGCTGACTCTGGCTCGATTGACCTTGCCGAGGCTTGCCCTGATATTGATTTGATTATTGCTGCACACGAGCATAAGGCAGTAGAGGGTGTGGAGCATAATGGTGTTCTGACCGTTGAAAATAAGAGTGACGGAGCTACTGTAGCACAGGTCAGCATTACTCTTACAAAAAATGCAGATGGTACCTATACCGTTAAGGATAAGGCTTCTAAGCTCATACCAACAGCAACCTACGAAGCAGATGCAGATATGGTGAAGGCACTTGATTCCTATCATCAAAAAGCAATTAAAGATGCCAATCAAGTAATTGGTAAATTAAAGGGTGGAAATCTTGTGGATTCAGATGAAATTACCGGAATTCCACAGTCACAAATCGCTGAGAGTGCGATGATTAATTTGATTAACGAAGTACAGATGTATTATACAGGCGCAGAGGTTTCAGCAGCGGCAGCTTTTAACACGGCAGCTAATATGTACGAGGGTAATATTAAAAAGTGTGATACCGCATTGATCTATAAATATACCAATACCCTGTACAAAATGCAGATGACAGGCGCACAGTTAAAGAAGTTTATGGAATGGTCAGCAAGCTACTATAATACCTATCAAGACGGTGACCTGACACTTTCCTTTAACCCAGATATTCGTGGATATAATTATGACATGTTTACAGGTGTAAATTATGAAGTAAACGTATCAAAGCCAGTCGGAAGCCGTATCGAGAATCTTAAAAGAGCAGATGGTAGTAAGATTAAATCGACCGATAAAATCATTGTTGCAGTAAATAATTACCGCGCAAGTTCACAGCTATTATCCTATGGCCCAATCTTTAAGGAAGGCGAAGCATTGCCAGTTGTTTTAGAAAAAGATGTGGCGGGTAATATTGGTGGTGTGCGTGAATTAATTGGCGATTATATTAAAAATGTTAAGGGTGGAACCATTACTCCGACCTTATCTCATAACTGGAAGGTTACGGGAACAAATTGGGATAAAGAAAAGCATGCTCAGGTTGCAGATTTAGTTGCAGCTGGTTTACTTTCGATACCAACATCAGAAGATGGCAGAACACCAAATGTAAAGGCGGTTACCGAAAATGATTTAAAAGGCCTTGTGACGGTTTCGAAAGTTCAGAAAAATTTGTATGTAGAGGGTACTACTGGAAATACAGATACAATGAAGCTTTCTGGCGATGCAACAGCAGCAAAGACAGTTTCCTACACCTCAAGCAATGACGCAGTTGTTAGCGTTGCAGAAGATGGATCGTTAACTGCTAAAAAAGCTGGAAAAGCAACGATTACATCGGTGATTGAAGCGACTGACGGCAGCAAACAGACCATTGAAACACCAGTGGTAGTAAAGAAAGCTTCGATTTCGTTCGTTGCCTCCACAAAATCACTGAAAAAAGGTAAAAAATCAACCTTCCGTGTGGAAGTAAAGGGATTTTTAGCTTCGGATATTTCGTTTGCAACCAGCAATGATAAGGTACTTAGTATCACAAAAGTAAGCAAAAGTTGTGCAGCTGTAATCAAGGGCGCGAAAGCAGGAAAAGCAAAGATTACGGCAAAAGCAGGAACGGTTACAAAGTCAGTAACAGTTACCGTTAAATAATCAATACACGAATGATTCCAGAATGTCAGTTCGCTCTTTTTAAGAGAGGGCTGGCATTCTTTTTTTGAGAGAGGGTTGGCATACTTTTTTTGAGTTGAAAAATAAAGGAGTCAGTGTTAGAATAGGTGTGGTAAAGAAATCAAATATTGTGTGAGGACAGAACGTTGGAATTTGTAGAAAAAGCAGTTCGTATTGTGGAATTGATTGGTATTATGGCATTTGCCATTTCGGGTGCTATGGTCGCGATTCAAAAGAAACTCGATATTTTTGGCATCGTAGTACTAGGAATTACAACAGCACTCGGCGGTGGTGTAATTCGGGATTTATTACTAGGAAGAGTACCTCCGATGATGTTCCAGAAACCTATTTATGCGGTATTAGCCACGATTTGTTCGATTGCTACCTTTTTTGTGATAGCAAAGGGAAAACCAATTGATATGCGAAAGAAGGAGCGGTATAACAGCATTATAAATTTGTTGGATGCCGTGGGACTTGGTGTGTTTGCAGCAACCAGCGTAAACCTTGTGGTAACGCAGTATCCGCATCCAGGTATATTCCTAAGTGTTTTTATGGGGACGGTCACTGCAGTAGGTGGTGGTGTTCTTCGCGATATGATGTCGAATGAAATTCCATTGATTCTAAAAAAACGCGTTTATGCAGTTGCCGCTATATTAGGAAGCATTACCTATTATGTGCTATGGTATTGTAAGCTTTCTCTTTCCCTTGCTATGCTGATAAGCGTAAGTATTACGGTGCTGATACGATTGCTGGCAAAGAAATACTGCTGGAACCTCCCAGCAATTCGATAAAATTTATTTAGATTAAAGGAGAAAAAATATGAGTAAAAAACCAACCGTTTTAATGATTCTTGATGGCTATGGATTAAATAGCGAAACAAAGGCGAATGCAATTGCTGAGGCAAATACCCCAGTCATGGATAAACTGATGAAGGATTATCCATTTGTAAAAGGCTATGCAAGTGGTCTTGCAGTGGGACTCCCAGATGGTCAGATGGGAAATTCAGAAGTAGGACATCTAAATATGGGTGCAGGAAGAGTGGTATACCAGGAACTTACCCGTATTACCAAGGAAATCGAGGATGGCGATTTCTTTCAAAATGAAGCATTATTAACTGCAATCAACAATTGTAAGGAAAAGAATTCTGATTTGCATTTGTTTGGATTATTATCCGATGGCGGTGTTCATAGTCACAATACCCATATGTATGGAATACTAGAGTTAGCGAAGCGTCAAGGATTATCCAATGTATACTTGCATGCATTTTTAGATGGACGTGATACACCACCAGCTTCCGGCAAGGATTTTGTAATAAAGGCAGAAGAAAAAATGCAAGAAATCGGTGTAGGAAAAGTTGCGACCGTTATGGGACGTTATTATGTTATGGATCGTGATAATCGCTGGGATCGTGTGGAAAAGGCATACAGTGCACTTGTCTATGGAGAAGGTGTTACCGCAGACAGTGCAGCAGAGGCGGTTGCCCAGTCCTATGAAAAGGGAGAAAATGACGAATTTGTACTGCCAACCGTTGTATTGGAGAATGGACAACCAGTTGCTACCGTAAAAAACAATGATTCCGTTATTTTCTATAATTTCCGTCCTGACCGTGCAAGAGAAATCACAAGAACCTTCTGTATGGATGATTTTGATGGTTTTGAGAGAAAAACAGGTAGAATTGCAACAACTTTTGTAACCTTTAGCGAATACGATGTGACAATTCCAAATAAAATTGTAGCGTTCCATAAAGTAGAAATTAAAAATACCTTCGGTGAATACCTTGCAGCATGTGGTAAAACACAGCTTCGCACCGCAGAGACCGAAAAATATGCACATGTTACCTTTTTCTTTAACGGAGGTATCGAAGAACCAAATAAAGGGGAAGAACGTATTTTAGTTAAATCGCCAAAGGTAGCGACTTATGATTTACAACCAGAGATGAGTGCTTATCAGGTTGCTGAAAATCTGGTAAATGCGATTCGCTCAGATAAATATGACGTGATTATTGTGAATTTTGCAAATCCAGATATGGTTGGTCATACTGGGATAGAAAATGCTGCAATCAAAGCAATTGAAGCAGTAGATGAATGCGTTGGCAAGGCTGTGGAGGCTTTATTATCTGTGAATGGACAGATGTTTATTTGTGCCGATCACGGAAACGCAGAGCAGCTCGTAGATTATGTGACAGGAGAACCATTTACTGCTCATACCACCAATCCAGTACCATTTATTTTAGTGAATTATGATTCCGCTTACACCTTGAAAGAAGGCGGACGTTTAGCAGATATCGCTCCTACGCTTTTGGAAATGATGGGACTTGATAAGCCAGTTGAAATGACAGGAGAATCCCTGTTGATCAAAAAATAAAATCGTATAAAAGAAAAAAATCTTGAAAAACGCCATCTTGTGTGATACACTGTTTTAGTGAGTGTACCAGCTAAGATCGGAAG
>JASKJZ010000142.1 GCA_030154385.1 Clostridiales bacterium | reverse complement strand
CTTTGTCATGCTGAATCGCATGACCGCATTCGTGTGCGGCCACTCCAATTGCCGCTACAGACGAGCTTCCATATACACGGTCTGATAGGCGCAGCACTTTTGATTTTGGATCATAATGATCGGTAAGATTTCCATGGATATTTTCCACACGAACATCATATATCCCTGCATTTCGTAAAATTCGCTCTGCGGTCTGGGCACCTGTATAGCCACCCTTACTTCTTACTTTTTCATATTTTGCATAGGTCGTCTTTACACGAGCAGATGCAAGCAGGGTCAGCACCATCCCAATTAAAATTAATACATAGGTCGAATCATAATACCAAAACATAATTCTTACCTCCTTGATTCTTTAGAAGTCTGTTGATAGATTGCTTTTGAGAACCTCACCCTTATTTATCTGGCATCCCCGTAGAAATGCATCGATTTTCATACGCTTTTTCCCTTCCAGCTGTAATTCCTTGATAGAGAGTGCTTCTTTCTTTGTCTGGATAACAAGACTATCCTTTGTCACTTCGATGATTTCTCCGCACATTGCACCTTCACTTCCAGCTACAACATCTGCATCCCATATCTTCAGTGTTTTTCCATCCCATTTTGTATAGGCACTCGGCCATGGATTAAGACCGCGGATTAATCGTTCTATTTCAATAGCAGGTCTTGAAAAATCAATCTCTCCCATTTTTTTATCTAACATCTTTGCATAGCTTGACAACGAATCCTCTTGTTTAATTGGCGATAGCCCTCCTTCCTCCGCTAGCGAAAGTGTCTGTAAAATCAGGCTTCCTCCAAGCTTCGAAAGTTTATCATACAAGCTTCCACCCGTCTCTTTTTTATCCAGCACAATTTCTTCTTTTAATAACATATCTCCCGTATCAATTCCTGCATCCATTTGCATCGTAGTAATGCCACTTACCGCTTCTCCATTGATAATCGCCCACTGAATGGGTGCTGCACCACGAAGCTTCGGCAACAAGGAGGCGTGAATATTGATGCATCCATATCTTGGCATTGAAAGCAGGGACTTTGGTAAAATTTGTCCAAATGCAATGACAACTATGACATCTGGAGAAAGCGCTCGTATCGTCTCTATAAAAGCAGGTTCTCTTACTTTTACTGGCTGATAAACAGGAATTTGAAGTTCTAGTGCTTTTTCTTTTACTGGGGTATGTGACATCTCTTTTCCTCTGCCCTTTGGCTTATCTGGCTGTGTAACCACCCCGATTACCTCGTGCTTACTTGCTGCCAGACTTTCTAGCGTCGGAACCGAAAGTTCTGGCGTTCCCATAAACAAAATCCGCATTCTATTCCTCCTCTTCGTACATCGCTTCGTTATCCATAAGTTCGCCTTCCACAAGCTCCACATAAAGCTTGCCATTTAGATGATCAATTTCGTGACAAAGTGCTCTTGCAAGCAGTCCTTCTCCTTCCTCAACAAATGGTTCCATGTCAAGATTAAGTGCGGATACCTTTGCGTAATTCGGTCTTGTTACAATCCCCGTTTTTCCCGGAACACTAAGACAACCTTCTCCTCCGGTCTGCTCACCACTGGTTTCCAAAATTTCAGGGTTAATCAAAACCAGAGGTTCCACACCCTCTGCAGAAACATCAATTACAACAACTCTTCGAAGTACTCCAACCTGCGGTGCTGCAAGACCAACCCCGAATGCTTCATACATTGTATCTAACATATCTTCGATTAAAACCTTTATTTTATCATTCATTTCCTTTATTGGCTTTGCCTTTTTTTCTAATATAGGATCTCCCATGACCCGAATATTTCTGATTGCCATTATTTTCCTCCTTAATAACCGCTAAGCGGCTCAAAATCAATTTGTATATAAATATCCTTTTTTTGGAGTGCCTGAACATAAGCCTCCATTTTTTGAAGCAGTTCCAAAAGACTGCCCTCCTGCCGATTTTTTATATATATAATACGACGGTAATAATCATTGGCCTTCGAAAGCGATGCTTTTGTAGGACCTATGATTTTAAATCCAGGCAGCTTACTTGCCTCCTTAATCAACATATTCCCCACCTCTTTGCATACACCATCTAACACTGCCTCATCACATCCACTAAATAGAATAGCAGACAAATGGCCAAATGGCAAATAATCCAGCATTTTTCGATATAAAATCTCTTCTTCATAAAAGGATTCGTAATCATGCGTTGCTGCAAAACGAATGCTGTAGTGATCGGGGTTATAGGTCTGAATCACAACATTTCCAGGTTTTTCTCCTCTTCCCGCCCTTCCAGAAGCTTGGCAAAGAAGCGCAAAGGTACGCTCCGCGGCAAGAAAGTTTCCTGCATATAACGATAAATCAGCCGCCAAGACGCCAACAAGCGTCACATCCTTAAAATCATGTCCCTTAACGATCATCTGTGTCCCAACTAATATGTCCGCATCATGCCGATAAAAACGTTCCAGAATGCTTTGATGTCCCTGTTTTCCCGTGGTGGTATCCATATCCATTCGAAGCACTCTCGCTTGTGGAAATTCTTTTTTCACCTGTTCCTCAATTTTTTGGGTTCCGATTCCAAAGGCGGCAATAAATGGGGAGCCGCAGCTCGGGCACAGCTTCACCATTTTTGTTTCATATCCACAATAATGACAAATCAACTGTCCATTTTTATGCGAAGTAAGGGAAACATCACAGTGAGGACATTTTATCACATGCCCACAGCTTCGGCAAGAAACAAAACCAGCATATCCACGACGATTAATAAAAAGCATGATTTGTTCCTTCTTATTTAGCTTCTCCTCCATCAGCTCTCGTAGTCTTGCGCTAAAGATGGATTTGTTTTTTTGCTTTAGTTCCTCTCTTAAATCTACAATGTCAATCGGAGGAAGCTCTGCTGCATTGGCACGGTTCTTGAGTGTAAATAGCTTATATTCCCCGCATTTTGCCTTATAGTAGCTCACCACCGTTGGTGTCGCAGACCCAAGAATCACACTAGCATTTGCTAACTTTGCGCGGTAAATAGCCGTCTCTCTTGCATGATATTTGGGAACACCTTCGCTTTTATAGCTAGTTTCATGCTCCTCATCGATTATGATAAGACCTAAATTTGAAAACGGTGTGAACAAAGCAGATCTAGGCCCTATCATAATCGAGATTTCTCCATTTTTTGCCCTTAAATACTGATCGTAGCGCTCCCCCTGCGACATACGAGAGTTGAGAATTGAAACAGCATCTCCAAACCGCTCGTAAAAGCGCATCACGGTCTGATAGGTCAACGCAATCTCTGGAATAAGAAAAATAACCTGCTTCCCTTTTTCCTTTATTGCCCCAATAATTTCCATATAAACCTCTGTTTTACCGCTTCCTGTCACACCGTGCACTAAATAAGTATTTCGGATTCCTTGCATGTAATCCGAAAGAACGTTCTCCACCACATTTTTTTGCTCTTCATTTAAGACAATCTCATCCTTCTTCATTTGATTTTGCTTAACTGGGTTTCGATAAATTCGCTCTGTTTTTTCGACCAGTATATGTTCCCTTATGAGCCCCTTAATGGTTTCATTCGAAATATTGTAGGCTTCTTTCAGCGTACTTGTGTCAATGCCAGCCTCCGGATTTTCATTGGCAAGCAGTGCCTCTAGCAGGCGAATACGCCCTTTGTAATTTTTCTTTTGATATTGAAGCAGCACTTCCTTTGCTTTTTCTTTCGTAACGTTGAGCTCCACATAACGTTTTTCTACATGGCGCACCGTTTTTTTTACCGGAAGTACTGTTTTTAATGCCTCATTCATCGTAGAGCCATAAGTTCTTTTAATCCAATAAGCCAATGTAATAAGCTGTGATTCGATGACGATTCCATCGGTTCTTACCGATAGAAGCTCCTTCATTTTTGTCAGACTGATACACGGTTTGTTCGATAGTCCTACGATGTAGCCTTGTATTGTGCGATTTCCTGCTCCAAATGGTATGGTCACCAAAGCGCCAATCGTAGCATCTTCCTCATGCTTTGGATTAACAATATATTGATAGGTCTTATCCAAGCTTTCCTGTGAAATATCAACTATGACATCTGCAAAAACCATCGCACACTCCTTTGTAACAACACATCCTCATTTATTGTTCCAGTTCCGCCATAACCGCCGAAACGACCTCGTCCATCCGCATTCCTCTGGAGCCTTTGACAAGAAATGCATCTCCCGCTTTCATGTGTTCCTTTAAATAGCAAGAAGCCTCTGCGTTTGAGTCAAAGCTTTCCACGAATAGGTCTGCTCTTATGATACTAGCCGCTTTTGCAATCGCTTTTGCTTCTTCTCCCACGGTTATCAGACCATCAATTTTGCTGCCATCTATTTCTTGTTTTGCAAGAAATTCACCCACTTCGTAGTGACACTGATAAGAGGCCTCTCCTAATTCTAATACATCCGCCAAAACTGCAATACGACGTTTGACACCCTCTAATTGCAGTAAGACCAGAATACCGCTCTTAATCGAATCGGGACTTGCATTATAGGAATCATCAATCAGGACAATCCCTTTTTTTTCGACAATCTGCCCGCGTTTTTCAATGGGCTCATACGCCTGCAGCCTTTCCTTTGCAAGGGTAGGATTTACACCATATTGCTCTGCAACTGCGAGCGCAGCAAGCGCATTTAGCACATTATGTGCTCCAAGAACCGATAATGCAATTGACTCTTCTCTTTGTCCCTTGACATAGATAAAGTGTGTCTGCCGTCCAATAACACGAATGTTCGTTGCATAAATTTGTGCATCCGAATGCAGTCCGTATGGAATGCAGGTTATCTTCTCTAATATTTCGTTTGCCTCCACACTGGCTTTGATCTGTTTCGTTGGAATCTGACGAAGCAGTTCATCCTCGTTATTTAGGTAAAGATTCCCTCTATCTTTCATGGCTAACGTGATATTTAATTTTTCAGCCATAATATTTTCCTTACTGCCAAGAATTCCAATATGAGATACCCCAATGTTTGTCATAATTACAGTCTCAGGTTTTGCAACTGCACAGAGCCGTCTCATTTCGCCTTCTTCACTGATTCCCATCTCAATTACGGCAATTTGGGTATCCTCCTCGATTTCAAACATCATAAGAGGTAAACCTACCTGGCTATTTTGATTCCCATACGTTTTTAGTACGTTATACTTTGCGCTAAGTGCTGCTGCCACCATTTCCTTTGTCGTTGTCTTTCCAACACTTCCCGTAATTCCAATAACAGGAATCGAAAACAAATCCCGATACATGCTGGCAAAGGCTTGTAAGGCCGCTTTGGTATCTGGTACAAAAATAACGCATACCTCCCCCATAAAGCTCTCTTTCGTTTCCTGTTTTTGAGTAAAAACCGCACGAACCCCCTTTTCAATCGCACCTTCTATAAAAGCATGGGCATCCACACGTTCTCCAACAAGCGGAACAAAAAGCGTATGTTCCTTTATATCATTTGAATTGACACTCACATGGTTAATCCATTCCTTTTCATTCCCACAAAGAAGCGTCCCCCCAACGGCATTTACAATGTCCTTTATTTTTACTGGCTTCATCGAATTTATTTCCCTTCTAAGATTTCTTGAATCAATTCGCGCTCATCCATATGATATTTTTTCCCACGAATTTCCTGATAATCTTCATGCCCCTTTCCGGCAAGTACGATAACATCGCCTTCCTTTGCATGCTCCATACAATAACGGATGGCCTCTTTTCGGTCAGGTATGGTTATGTAGGTACCATTTGCTCGCTTTACACCCACTACAATATCGTCAATAATAGCCTGCGGCTCCTCATCTCTTGGGTTATCCGAGGTTACGACCGTTAGATCTGCAAGCTTTGACGAAATTTCACCCATCTCATAACGCCTTAGTTTTGAGCGATTACCTCCACACCCAAACAAGCAGACCAGACGTTTTGGCTCATACGCGCGAAGTGTCCTAAGCAGACTTTCAAGACTCATCGCATTATGTGCATAATCAATCATAAGTGTATAATGCTTGGATACTGGAATAATCTCGATTCTACCTTTCACTCGCACCTCTAGCAATGCTTTTTGAATCAACATGGATGGAACCTCAAAATGGCGGCAAATAGCAATCGCTGCCAATGAGTTGTAAACGCTAAACATTCCTGGTACATCCAGCCTTGCTGTAAATTCCATAAGACCTTTTACGTCATACGTTATGCCAAGACTTCCTCCATAATTATGAAATTCTGTATGTTCTGCACGAATCGAAGCTTCTTTTGATAAACCAAACGTCTCTACTTCGCAGGTATGATTTTCTAACATCCGTTCATAGTATTCACTGTCCTGATTAAAAATACCAAGCTTGCACTGCCGAAACAAAAGACTCTTGCAATGTATATAATCCTCCATATCCTTGTGTTCATTGGGTCCTATATGATCTGGCTCGAGATTGGTAAAAACGCCATAGTCAAAGACAAAACCACCGACGCGGTGAAGCATCAAGCCCTGTGAGGACACTTCCATCACGACAGCCTCCAGGCCTGCCTCTACCATCTTATGAAAGGTCTCCTGAATGATATATGATTCCGGAGTCGTATTTGCTGCTTTGATGTGTTCATCCCCAATAATTGTTTCGATTGTTCCGATTAAACCTGTCTTAATTCCTGCTTTTTCTAAGATTGACTGCACCATATAGGTCGTTGTGGTTTTCCCCTTCGTTCCAGTGATACCAATTGTTTTTAATT
>JASKJZ010000141.1 GCA_030154385.1 Clostridiales bacterium | reverse complement strand
TTTTTTTCTTCCCTTACTTCGCTTGCAAAAACAATCTCCTTTCGCACCAAAAAAAACACTGCCCACACAAAGATACATACAAAACAAATCCTTTTTCCCTCGTGCATGTAAACACCCTCATCTACTCTGGCTTATTAACAGACTCCTTTTCCTGTACGACTCTTACTGTCCTTATCATATTATTTTTTGCTTCTAATACATGAAATCGATACCCTTTATAACGAATTACTGGCTTTTCATCATCCGCTGGTAAATGCCCAATAAAGGAAATTAAAAATCCATTCAAGGTATCAATATCATAATCCTCACGTTGCATTGATATATCAAGTTCATCCTCCACTTCTTCAAGAGCTGCCATTCCACGCATAATAAAGCGACTGTTTCCTTGCTTAATAATCATTCGTTCATCCTCGTCAAATTCATCCATGATATTTCCAACAATTTCTTCCAGGATGTCTTCCAATGCAACAACCCCCGCCATTTGTCCATATTCATCAACCGCAATTGCCATATGTATTTTATCTTTTTGCATCGTGCCAAGGAGCGTGTCCACACTTTGCGTATCTGGAACAAAATATGCTTCTCTGGCAATTTCACGAAGCGAAATAGAATCCTTATCTCCCATGATATAATGCTGCGTAACATCCTTAAAGTGAAGGATTCCTATAATATTATCTCTTTCGTCCTCATACAGTGGAAATCTTGTATAACGTTCACCAAGCATGAACTCCATCGCTTCTTTTAATGTCAGTTTTGCATCAATGGAGACTACCTTTCTTCGATTCGTCATGACATCGCGCACTTCCTTATCATCTAATTCAATGATATTGGAGATCATTTCTACTTCGTTGTCTTCCAACACACCTTGTTCGAACCCCTCGTTCACAATCGATATAATTTCATCTTCTGTTACATTATCTAAAAAATCATCTGGATTAATGCGAATCACCCAAAAAATCAGCTTTGCTATCGTGTCCAAAAAATAAACAAAGGGAAGTGTTATAAGATAACACAGTTGAAAAAACCTTGAAGTACTAAGCGCAATCTGCCTTGGATTTCGAATCGCAAGTTTTTCTGGAATCACAGAGGATAGTAAAATAATGACCAAAAGCAAACAAACACTGATACAAAAAAGAAGTACCAAGCTTGTTACTCTTTTGGGTATCATCATTCCGATCAAAACCAGTCCTCTTGCAAATAAAATACCCATGATAAGATTGGTTGCACCGATTACAACCTGTGCTGCTTTTAAATATGCATCCTCCTTATCTAAAATCAGGAGCACACGCTTTATTTGTTTTTCCAAGGTATGGTTCTCTTCTAACTCCTTTCGTATCCCTGTTTCATTGACCGATAACAAAGCCCTCCTTGCACTCACAATAATTGCTTCCACTGCAATCAAAAGTAAAATAACTCCGATTAACCACAAGGGATTACCGTCTTCCATCTATTTTCTCCTTTATTTATGTAATTCGTTCTGTAAGTTGTTTTTTTGTGTCTAATGCAAGACTCACAAGCAGTGCCTGATCAATCTTGCAAATTATATCCTGATCCAAATGACAGATTCGCTCTTTTAATCTGGATTTATCAATTGTCCTTACCTGTTCCAGTAAAATAACCGAATCCTTTACCATTGCATATCGATTTGCAGTTATTTCTACATGGGTCGGTAACTTCGCTTTGTTCATTTTAGAAGTAATCGCCGCACAAATCACGGTAGGACTATGACGATTTCCCATATCATTTTGAATAATCAGGATTGGTCGGATTCCTCCTTGCTCTGAACCGATAACCGGCCTCAAATCTGCATAAAAAATGTCGCCTCTTCGAATTATCAATTTAATCACACTCCATTTATGGATTATTTTTCATTATACCTAAGTATTGCCTGGTACACGCCTTTGTATTCCATAAATTTTCATGTTTTACACTTTGTGCTCTCGCATTCCTAAAACATTCAAAATCCGCCCAATAGGGCTCCTTTTTCATGTTTTGCGGGTTCTTACGTCACGATTTTTCATGCAAGCATGAAATCGTGACCTTCGAACCCTAGTATCATAACATTAGGTCGAAGGAGGCAATCGCGGAGTCGTAAAAATCGCAGGTTCCCACTTTTTTCCCATTAAAGTAGTAAACACGAGGAATTCGTTTTCCAAAATCGCAGGCTGCTTCGTAATGGAAGGAATGGGCAATCGCGCCAATTTCTTCTAGACTGATGAAATTTTCACCATCAACTCCCACTAATGTTACGACATCTCCTTGCTTTACCCCTCCTATATCCGTCACATCCACCATGAACTGATCCATACAGATTTTTCCAATAATCGGTGCAAAAGTACCATGAATCAATACCCTTCCTTGGTTCGATAATGCTCTTGCATATCCATCGGCATATCCCACCGGTACCGTTGCAACGGTTGTTTTTCTTTTTGCCTCAAAGGTTCCATTGTAGCCAATCAAAGTTCCCGGCTCAACTGTTTTTACGTAAATAACATGTGCCTTTACTTGCATGGAAGGCCTTAGTTTTAAGCGATTTTGATCCACCTCATCCGAAGGATACAAGCCATATGTCGCAATTCCACTGCGTACCATATCAAGATTTGCTTCGGGCATATCAATGATAGCCGCACTGTTTGAAATATGTTTGGTCGGAATGGTAAGCCCTTCCTGTTCAAGCTGCGCAATTACTTTCAAAAAAATTTCTAGTTGCTTTTTTGCATACGTCTTATCCTTTTCATCGGATTTCGAAAAATGACTGAATATTCCTTCTATCTTAATACCAGGCAATTGACTGATTTTTAGGATTGCCTCCACACTCTCTTTTTCATTTAAAAATCCAATGCGACCCATACCAGTATCTAATTTGATATGAATCTTTGCCAGCTTACCTTGGCGAACGGCTTCCTTCGATATTCGCTTTGCTGTTTCATATTGAAAGACCGTACTCATGATGTCATAAGCAATCATATCCTTAAGCTGCTCCTTTGGGGTATATCCAAGAATCAGAATCGGCTTTTGAATTCCTGCTCTTCTAAGCTCAAGGCCTTCCTCTAAAATTGCAACACCATATTCATCCACAAGGCCATCAAGCGCTCTTGCAATTGGAATGGCTCCGTGTCCATACCCATCTGCCTTTACAATCCCCATAATCTTAGTGTCCGTCTTTATAATGCTTCGAATCTGTCTTATATTTTCGCATATTGCATCCAGATCAATATCTGCTTCTACTCTATAGTATTCTTTCATCGTTTAACTCCTTAATCAGTCCATCCAAAATATCACCAGCCATCATTGAGTGTTCATTTGTTTTTTCCTTTGCATGATCTCCCGCTCTGGCATGCATATGAACCCCCATACAAGCTGCCTTGACTGGCTCAATGTCTTGTGCTAAGAGAGCACCGATAATACCAGATAAAATATCGCCAGAACCACCGACTGCCATACCTGGATTTCCGTATTGATTGAGAAAACAGGTATCTTTATTTACTACCAAGGTTCTGGCATCCTTTAAAACCAGGGTATAGGCCTTTCCTGCTATCTGCTCTCTTGCAAATGCAATGAAATCTCGTTTCATATTGGAAATGGGGGTACCGCAAAGACGCTCCATTTCCTTTAGATGAGGGGTAATCACAAGATCCCCCATCTTGGCAATTTTTTCTTGCCATTGATTTGAGGCTAGGATATTGAGAGCATCCGCATCCATTACACAAGGAACCTTGCAATGCTCCAACACGATTAATAGAAGCTCCTTTGCATATTCCTCCTGTGATAACCCCGGTCCAATCACAACTCCAGTCGCCCATGACAGCTCATTTATAATTGCTTGTGAATCCAGCTGCGCGGTATCATACGTCGCTAACAGTGCTTCCGGCAAATAAGTTTGTATGATGGTTCGATTTTCCTTTGGCGTCATTACCTTCACCAGTCCGCTTCCTGCCCGATAAGCGCTCTTGGCACACAGACAGGCCGCTCCCGCCATATTAACTGCTCCTGCTATAACAAGAACCTTTCCATAAGATCCCTTATTGGTATCGGGTTCTCGCTTTTTTCGAAAGACTTGTGTTTCATCAAAACAAAACACCTTCGGTTTGACCTCTAACAGCGCTTTCTTTGGAAATCCTATATCTGAAAGGATGACCTTCCCCGCATACGAGGCTCCTGGATATAATGCTAACCCAAGTTTTTGGAATCCAAACGTTATCGTGGTATCTGCCTTTATCGCAGTTCCCCATATCGAACCTGTTGTTGCATCCACACCAGAAGGAATATCCACAGAAAAAATCCTTGCCCTGCTCTGATTCATCTGATGAATCAGCTCTGCAAAATTCCCCTTGACTTCTCTCGATAATCCAATTCCAAATATAGCATCTATCATAATAGTATATTCATTCCATGCTACTTCGCTGCCATTTTTCTTGTATTCAAAAATAGGAAGATCCAGATTGCGCCCGATTGCAAGCTGCCGCTTCGTCTCAGAAGTAAATTTTTCTTCCTCTGAGATAAGCAACACAGACACATTAAGACCTGCCTCTTTTAAAATTCGTGCGATTGCAATACCATCCCCACCATTATTTCCGCTTCCACAAACGGCCAATACATGATCCGTCTCCTTTGCCACGTCACGAATTACGGTTGCGAATGCAAACGCTGCCCGCTCCATTAATACAAGAGATGGTATTCCAATCGTTTCAATTGCATACTGATCAATGGCTTTCATTTCTTCGCCACTTACAAGATACTTCATTTGCCTCTCCATTCCCTTATTCGACGAATAAATCCTTCGATTCCCCTACCACAAAAGCGCTTGCGTACTCCTTTGTATTGGTAATTGATACATGTATCGTATCAATTTTTAAGCGTTTCTTATAAGCCAATGCAGCGCCATACAGATTAACAAAAGGAGCGCCAAGATCATTACGAAGTACTTCAATTTCAATTGGAACAACCTCACGAAATCCTGTACCAAACATCTTAACAATCGCCTCTTTTACTGCAAAATTATCGGCTGCACGCGTCATGCTTTGTAAAAATAATTGCCGTTCTGCCTCTGTAAAGTAACGCTTTAGAAACGCCTCTTTACTACAGGCCTTTTTGACACGTGCAATTTCAATCATGTCTGTCCCAATTCCGACAATCATTTATCGTTCTCCATATTTTTGTCAATCTGCTCCATCATCTTTGCTCCAAGTAAGGTATGCATATAGGAATAAATCGCATTGTTTTCCATTTCCAAATCCTGCTTCAATAAAAGCTTTTCTTTTAATCGCTCGCGTACCTCATCAACCCATTTACTGATTTCTTTGACTTCCTGACTATTCTGATCAAGCTTTTCATACCAAACACGCATACACTCCATTAATAAATCTGCATTTGCACGCTTAATCTCTTCCGGCCGTCTATCCAGTACGTCACTTGCGTTCTCCAGCTTTCCATTGATATCCAATATGAGCTTTTGCATCTTCTCTTGCTTTTTTTGCTTTCTTTTTTCAGCAAATCCAACACTTTCTCCCATATTGGCAATAACACCATCCATCAACTTCTTTTTAAGCTTTCGTAAATCATCGATGTCGGTGCCTACCTGTCCTTGACTTCGTATCAACTGATTCAAGTTTTTTTCTAATTCACGAATTTTTGGAGTCTTTGACTCTTCCGGAAATAAACTATGCCACCTTGCATCCAGTGTCAACAATGGAATCTGATTCCTTAATATAATGGCATACATTCTCTCATCGATCGGGTCTATTTCCCTTTTTTGCTTCCCCATCCGCATCTCCCCCTTGGGTCTTTAAGCTATAGGATAATCGCATCAAGCTCTCTGCCAAATGCACATTTAAGGATACAACACCTTCTGGTAAATGCAGATCTGTCGGTGCAAAATTCCAAATTGCCTTGATACCATAACGCACCAAATCCTGCGCCACCTGAGGCGCCTTTGTCTTTGGTATCGTAAGTGCTGCAATTTGTACCGGCGTCTCCTTTAAAAATCCTTCTAATTCGTCCATCATCCGAATTGGAATTCCTCGAATGGAAATTCCCGAAAGCGTAGGATTCACATCAAAAATCCCCTTTAATTCAAAGCCTCTTCGTTCAAAATCCGTATAATTTGCCAGTGCCTGTCCAAAATTACCAGCCCCTACAATAATCATTCCGTATTTTTGATCGAGTCCTAATATCTTTCCAATTTCATTATATAAATATTCGACATTATAGCCGTAGCCTTGTTGTCCAAAGCCTCCAAAATTATTTAAATCCTGGCGAATCTGGGAAGCCGTAACATTCATCTTTTCACTCAATTCCTTGGATGAGATACGTACCACATCATTCTCCAGAAGTTCTCCTAAATACCGATAATACCGAGGAAGTCTTTTTATTACTGCCAAAGATATTTCTTTTTGAGCCATTTCGTTTACCTCCAATTTTGAGCCATAGTAAGCCCATTCTTATATGATTATAATAAATTGTGAAAACTATGTCAACAATTGGAAAAGGCTAGTTGCAAGAATCCCTACAAACCAGCCTTTTTTTCCTATATTCTCATAGGAATCAATTCGATATACTCTTCTAAGCTTCCATCCCTTAAGCAACACTCAATAATCTGGCGACCCAAGTTTGAAAGCTCTGGTGTTAGATAGGCTTCCAGCTCTTTTTTAAAGAAGGAAACCAATATGTTAGCACCTGCATCATATCCTTCA
>JASKJZ010000140.1 GCA_030154385.1 Clostridiales bacterium | reverse complement strand
CATAAGTCCAGGAATTCCAAGATTTAGGTTCCCCGATTTTTCTGTCATAATCTCACCACAAGCGCCAAACAGCATCCCAATACCCTGTCCGATTGCTTTTTGAATAAATACAATAAGAATATCCATTATGCGTTCTCCTTTCTGCTTCTACGGAATTTTACCTCGTAATTGATAAAGAACTCACAGCCGATTAAGAAGAACAGGATGATACCAGTGATAATCTCGGATGCATTTTCATTGAGTCCATATTTTGTTGCGATCTGAACCGAACCCTCCTGCATAAAAATAAGGAGCCCCGATACGATTATCATCGCAAATGGGTTAAACTTTGACATCCAGGCAACAATAATGGCAGTAAACCCACGCCCGCCGGCTGTACTCGTTGATATGGTATGACTGGCTCCACTTACGATGATGCTTCCCATCAAACCACAGATACCACCTGAAATCGCCATGGTACGTATGATTACTTTTTTTACATTCATAGCTGCATATCTTGCCGTATTTTGACTGTCTCCAACTACTGCTATTTCATATCCTTGCTTGGTGTATTTAAGGTATAAATACATTCCAACCGTAATTAAGAGCACCAAAATCAGATTCAGTCCATAGGTCTGTCCAAATACCTTCGGAAACCATCCAGCTTTTTTCGCGCTGTTGATAATACCGACGGTATTGGAGCCCTTTGGATTTTCCCAAAATACAATACTAAAGGTTATAATCTGCATCGCAACATAATTCATCATCAAGGTAAACAAGGTTTCATTCGTGTTAAAAAAAGCCTTGAATACCGCCGGGATGACGCCCCAAATAACACCTGCGAGGGTACTTGCTGCAAATATAGCCACAAGAAGGACTCCATTTGGAAGCTTATCGCCCATATAAATCATCAGCGCGGCTGCGGCAAACCCGCCCATTAATACCTGTCCTTCCGCTCCAATGTTCCAAAACTTCATCTTAAAGGCAGGTGTTAATCCAATTGCAATTCCTAGTAAGACCAATAAATCACGAATGGTCACCCAGGTTCTTCTCGTATTTCCAATCGCTCCATCCACAATACCTGCGTAAACCTGCATCGGATTTAGTTTGGTAATAGAATAAATCGCAAGTGCACATACAAGCAAGGCTAAAATGACCGAAACAATTCGTATTGACCAGGCCTTTACGACACTAATATGGTCTCTTTTTTTCATTCGTATCAATGGCTCTTTTACTGGCATACTCCTTGTTCCTCCTTTATATCCTTTGTCATATAGAGACCAATCTCTTCCTTTGTTGTACTTCTGGCATCAAAGGTTCCGGTAATCTTTCCATTGCAAAGTACGATAATACGGTCGCATAGACCTAGCATCGCATCCAGATCCTCCATCACGCAGATAACCGCACATCCCTTTTCCTTTTCCTCATTGAGCAAATTATAGATGGTGTAGGAAGAATTAATATCTAAGCCCCGCACGGGATAGGCAACCATCAACACATGTGGATTTGCTGCTATTTCACGTCCTACTAATACCTTTTGCACATTTCCACCGGATAATCTGCGGACAGGCGTTGTTACCCCTGGTGTCACCACACTTAATTTGTCAATAATATCCATTGCGAGCTTTTTAGGCGTCGTTCGATCGGTAAACGGAGTATTTCCCGCTCGATAACTTCGAAGCATCATATTGTCGGTAATATCCATATTCCCTACGAGCCCCATCCCAAGACGATCCTCTGGTACAAAGGAAAGACAAATACCCAATTTTCGGATTCCTTCCGGTGCTAATGTAGACAAATCAATTGCATCCTCGCCCTTTGGATAATAGGTTATCGCACCCTCATGCAAGACTTCAAGACCTGCAATCGCCTCCAGAATTTCCTTCTGTCCGCTTCCAGCGATCCCCGCGATTCCAAGAATTTCTCCACTATAAGCCTCGAAATTAACTTGCCTTGTCTTATCAATTCCCTCTTTGTTTTTAACCGTCACCTGCTCAATCTTAAGGCGAAGTTCTTGATCCTTTGGTTCACTTCGATTAATATCGAGGCTCACCTTCTCCCCCACCATCATTTCTGTCAGGGTCTCAGCAGTAGCATCCTTTGTGTGAACAGAACCGATGTATTTTCCTTTTCGAAGAACGGCCACACGATCGGATATCGAAAGAACCTCTTGCAATTTATGTGTAATGATGATGATGGATTTTCCAGCTTTTCTCATGTTACGAAGGATTTGAAACAGCTTATCCGTCTCCTGAGGAGTCAGTACTGCCGTTGGCTCATCTAAAATCAAGATATCTGCACCACGATATAAAACCTTCACAATTTCCACCGTTTGCTTTTGTGAAACCGACATATCATATATTTTCTGCGAAGGATTTAACTCAAAACCATATCGGTCCGTTAATTCTTTGATTTCCTGCTCGACCTGCTTGATGTTTAGGACTTGACTTCCTTTTAAGCCTAAAATAATATTTTCGGCTGCCGTTAGGACATTTACTAGTTTAAAGTGTTGATGAATCATTCCTATTTTTAGATCAAGTGCATCTTTTGGTGAGTGAATCGACACTTCCTTTCCTTCCATATAAATCTGTCCCTCATCTGGCAGATAAATTCCAGAAAGCATATTCATCAGTGTTGTCTTTCCACTTCCGTTTTCTCCTAGAATTGCTAGTACTTCCCCTTTTTTTAAGGTCAGGTTCACACCCTCATTTGCTGTAACCTTTCCAAACCGTTTCGTAATGTTTTTTAACTCAATTGCATTTTTCTGCTCCACAAACCATCCTCCTCACACAAATGGGCTGTTGCCTAAGCAACAGCCCCCTTTTTCTAATTTGTTATGGTAACTGTTAGTTCTGGGTTAATTCGGTAATACCATCGATTCTTAAATCAAAGGATGGTGCAGATGCAAGCTCCGATTCGTGATAATATCCGTCCGAAATATAATCTGCATATTTTCCAAAGTTTTCCGCATCGGAGGTAATCAAATCTTCAATTTTAGAACCATTTACGGTAAAGGTTGAAGTATCAAATACATGAAGACTTCCGTCTTTAATTGCTGCTTCAACTTCTGCTACCTTATCTGCCGTTCCTGCTGCTACTACAGCTTCGTTTAAAGCAGTGATGCAATCTGCTCCGGTTTCATAACCCTGGCTCCAGTCCGTAGCAATTTTCTCTCCATTGATGACAGACTGTACCGCATAGGTATAATATGGTGCCCAGTTAATCGAAGCAGAAGTAAGTGCTGCATTTGGAGCAGTCGATGTCATATCTACGTTATATCCAACCAAAGGAACTTTCTTTGCTTCACAAGCAGTTGCGGCACCTGTGGTATCTGCATGCTGGCTTATCAAAACACAGCCATCTGCAATTAAGGCTTCTGCCGTTTCTTTTTCCAGTGCCATATCTGCCCAGCTATTGGTATACTGCACTTCCATCGTAGCTGCGCTGCATACGCTCTTTACCCCAAGAAAGAAAGAGGTATATCCGCTTACTACTTCTGCATAAGGGAATGCGCCAATATAGCCAATTTTTACTTGATCTTCGGTAATATCACCGTTTGCTATCATTTCATTTAATTTAAGACCTGCCACTACACCTGATACATAACGAGATTCGTATACTGCGGTAAAATAGTTGTGCATGTTTTCTAATCCACTGATCGCTGCCTGATAGCCCGTAGCATGACAGAACTGAATATCTGGATATTCCCCTGCTGCCTGAATCATATAGTCCTCATGGCCAAAGCTATTTGCAAAAATAATGTTACAGCCCTGCTCTGCTAAATCAACTGCTGTATCATAACAAGTTTCATCTTCCGGGATATTTGTATATTCAATCACCTGATCATCGGAGAGGCCAAGTGTTGCCTTCATATCCGCAATTCCTTTCATATGAGCCTCGGTATAACCTTCGTTTTCATCCCCAATATAAATCACACCCACTTTAATATCTGGTGCGCTGTTTGTATCGGCTGCTGGCGCCTCGGTCTCCTCGGTTGCTGTCTGCTCGGTTGCCTCCGCTGCATTGTCTGTGGTCGTTGCTTCCTCTGCCTTTTTACCACATCCAGCCATCATAGACACCGTAAGTGCAAGCACTAAAAATAGACCCATTGTTTTTTTCATAAATTTTTCCTCCTATACTCGTCTTGTCATCACATTCGATGTACTAAAAAACATAGAAAGGGCGCCAGGTATACCCGGACTGATATACATAACGCCTTCGTTCACTTGTTTTTTAATTTTCTTAAGTATAGCATCAAAAATTCATTTGTCAATGCCTTTTGCCACTTGAAACAATTTTTTGTCTGCTTTTTCTGTGTTTTTAGTTTCATTTGCTACTATATTTCTAAATATTATTTATTTTTTAAAAATCTTTTTATACTAATTTATTTTTTTAGTACTAAAAAAGTTTCATTTGAAACCATTGAATTCGCCAAATGCCATTTGGAAGATTTCTTCCAATTCATTCCTCTCTTGTGCTTTGGCTTTTTTCGTAAGCATAACGTAAGCTTCTGAATTTTTACCTTCCCCTAGCTCCCCCATCACCGCATTCTGTTCTAAAAAGTCCCTCGTAGCGATTGGAAGCACTTCGCAGAGTCTTCGAAATGCTCCTCCTTGTCCCGTTGCTAGTTCATAAAAACGATCGGCCGATATCTTTCGAATCCGCGGATGAGAACTCTTCTTTTCATTGATGGTCTGCTCCCATATTTCATCCGTGCTTTTTTTTGCAATAATTTCCACCAGATAACAGGTCGCCTTGGGGTAAGACTTTGCGAGCCCCTCTAACTCTTCATACACGCCTGCGGCAGAACGCACATTCATCGTATTATGCTTGTTTTTAATTTCTGCAAAAATTGTATCATCACATTTTTTCACATCACAGGGCAAATCCTTTGTTTCACAAAAACCATAAATCGATCCCAGTATTTGCTGATGAAATAGCCCGATCGCATTCGATATCGACTTATCACTTTGCCGAAAAATCTCCTGATTCATCGTTGCTGCTGCATTTCCTTGATTTAAGAACACCGTATCAAATTGAAACTTAAAGGGATCCATAATGTTCTTATTTAATTCTTGCAAGGTTTTTGCTGTGAAGCTCTTTTGATAGGTCGCATACAGGTTCGCAATCGCCTGCATCAGGTGTTCATCGTCTATGTATTCTAAATAGGTGTTCATACTATCCTCCTTATTCACATCATCCTTTGGAGGATTAATGCTCCATCTCTTTCATCTGATTCAATACATCAATAATGGAAAGTCCCACGGCTCTTGCAAGCTCCACTGGAACGGCATTTCCAATCTGCTTATATTGCTGTCGCATGGAACCAGAAAATTGCCATTCATCCGGAAAGCTCTGGATTCTTGCGTATTCGCGAACTGTAAAAGGTCTTGTCTCCTCTGGATGGCAGCGCTCGGTCTGCTTTTGCTGCGGACTGCAAGTAAGCGTAAGGCAAGGCTCTTCCCACGAAATTCTTCTTGCCATACCCGTTCGTCCGCCTCCCGAATAATAGCTTTTACCCATATACTCTTTGGCTATCGTTTCTGGGAGATCTCTCCAATAGCCTCCTGCTGGTACTAAATCGAGTACCTTTTTTTTCTTTTCTGGATATTTTTCCCCTAATGATGAAGGTACATCCTTTAGCACATCCTTTAGCACGGGCTTATAAGCATATGGTTTTGGAAGTCGATATGGAATTTTATAATCCTTTCGAATTCCAATTATAATAACACGCTCCCTCTTTTGCGCGACTCCGTAATCATTCGCCTTCACAATATGCCAGGAGACCTCATATCCCATGCTTTCATATATATCAATCATCGTCTGGAGGGTCTTTCCATTGTCATGCGTGGTAAGGCCCTTCACATTTTCCGCTAAAAATACCTTGGGGTTTAGATCTGCTACGATTTTTGCAAAATAAAAAAACATCGTGCCACGTACATCCTCAAGCCCAAGCTTATGTCCCGCATAACTAAATGCCTGACAGGGGTATCCACCGGACACAAAGTCAATTTCGATGCCTTCTTCTAAATAATTACGGATCCCTTTTTCAGCCACCCGTATAATATCTTCTTCAATCACGTTCCAGCCAGGGCGGTTCTCCCGCAGGGTGTCCGCTGCAAACTTATCTATTTCAACCAAGCCCTTTGCATGAAAACCTGCCATTTCAAGTCCCAAGGCAAGTCCACCAGCTCCAGCAAATAGCTCAACCGAATGATAAGGGGCATGTGGCAAAACCTTGTCCACATCAAGATATGACAGTGCGTCTGTTGATACGCGATCTTGTCTGGCAGACTTTCCTGACTTTTTGGGTGCCATAATGTCAATCGGCGTGACCCCTAATACATCACATAGCTTCTGACAATTGCTCTTAATCGGGTTACTGCGTGAAGACAGGAGTACGGATAACTGATTCTTTGAAATACCGAGCATCTGTGCTAGTTCAGACTGTGTCTTTATACTCCGTTTCTCCATAATCTCTCGCACTCTGTCTTTATCGATGACATAATCCATTTTTTAGTAACCCTCCTGTTTTGTTGTGAAAATATATTAACACAGCAACCGTAAAAAGTCAATCAGACTCGTACGTTTGTTCGTGTTTTATCTTCTGACAAGAAAACCCACATCAAAAAGCTTCAAAATCTTTGATGTGGGTGAATATATATCCCGATTTTATAATTTAAAAACATCTTA
>JASKJZ010000002.1 GCA_030154385.1 Clostridiales bacterium | reverse complement strand
ATTATGACGCAAAGGAATTAAATGCTAGCAATGGAATTTATTATGCGGCGACAAAAACCTATCAGCCAGACTGGTCGAAAAACACAGGAAATGGCTTTTCAATTCAAAAGGATGTTGATTATAACATCATAAAGACCATCCACATGGTACAAGAAGCAGCAAAAAAATTTGGAGTAGAGAAGGAGGTTCGTTTCTTTGCATCGTCTTGGACACCACCAGGATTTATGAAAGAGGAAACGAATGCAAGTAAGAGTTATAAAAACAATGACCTGCTCATCAAGGGGGGCGCGCTAAAGGATAGCGCAATTGATGATTTGGCAATGTATTATACAAGATACTTAGAAGAATATGCAAAGCAGGGAATTACCTTGTACGCGATGACACTGCAAAACGAGCCAATGCTTGAGATTGATTATCCAAGCTGTGCGATGAGCGGAGAGCAGGAAGGTAAGCTGGCAGTTGCCATCAAAAAAGCAGTGGCAGGCAGCAGCGTGTTATCGGAGGAACAAAAGAAGGTAAAGCTTTGGGCCTTTGATCATAATCCTTCGGATGCGTATTCCTATGTTAGCAAAATATTGTCACAGCCTGGCGCAAATGAAGCGCTGGATGGAATCGCGTTCCATGATTATAGCGGAAGCCTTACGAATATGCAAAAGGTCTTAGACGAGCTGTTAAATAAAAATGGAGTAACTTCCCAGACGGTCAATCTAACCGAGCGTTCCGTATGGGGAACCCAGGGAGCAAATTCGATTATTACTTATCTTCGAAATAGTGCAGTTAGTTATAACTCTTGGGTAACGATGTTAGATAGCAACGTTGGGGTACATCACTGGGTAGGAACCCCTGACCCAACCATGTTTGCAAGGGCAGCAGGCAGTGATAATGATTACTGGGCAATGCCAGAGTTTTATATTAGTGGTCAGTTTTCACGGTTTATTCGTCCTGGTGATGTACGCGTGGATTCAAATTTGGGCTCTAATGATACGGTGTCCAACGTTGTATTTATGAATCCGACAACGAAGACCCTAAAGGCAGTTGTTGTAAACGCAAGTAAGCAAAAGCAGAATTTTAAGATTGTATGTGAGGGCACGCAGATCATCGGTGCGCTTCCAGCTGGAAATATTGGAACGTATGTATGGGATATGCCAAAAAACATACAGGAAGATCTAGAAAATGGTTTCTTAGCGGAAAAATATTCAAAAGCAAGCGATGGCGTAAGTGTTCATACAGAAGATACAGAGTCTTATATCACGATGCACGATGGTGATTATGCAGAGTATGTGGTGGATGTTCCGACTGCTGGAGCTTTCCAAATCCGTTTGGAGGAAAAACCAACACAGGACAATCAGAGTATCTCGATTTACCAAGGAGATACCTTGGCTACCACCATTCAGGCAACAAAGACCTGGGATAGCCGTAAGGTAGTCGTACAGGGTCAGATTTTGTTTGCAAAGCCGGGTGTACAGTCATTCCGTGTGAAACTATCGGAAGGGCTTCAGATTTATCGTATTTCCCTGATACAGACCAAGGAAACACATTCCATTCCAGGAAAAATGAAGGCCAGCGATTATCTAAAAATGGATGGCAGTGCGACAATTGATAATGGCAGTGAGCTTGGAAACATGAGTTCTTATAATACGATTTACTATAAAATTCATGTGCCAGAGGCGGATACTTATACCTTTACCATGTCGGCGGCGACCGAAAATACCGATAATGTCGGATTTTGGCTCAAGCTTTACGATACTAGTTATAACCAGATTGGAGGAGACATCCTGGCGAAAGGAAATGGAGGTGCCTTTTCTTATCTAGGAGAAAATGGATTTAACGTAAGCGGGAGCTGGACGAATTTTGTGACAACAAGCGGAGATGTTTCGCTTCCTGCTGGAGATTATATCTTAGGCTTTACCACAGGAGGAGCCGGCATCAATATCAACTGGATATCACTTGGTGCGTATGCCGACCTTGTGGCACCTGTTATTTTAGAGGGAGCGGAAGATAGCCAAAGTCTGACTCTTTCCGTTGTGGGAGGAATCGTTGCAGATACGACGGTTGCAAGTGAGAGCGCAATCTGTATCGTAAATAATCTGCCAGAAGGCGTAAGCTATCAAGCGCAGAGAGTGGATGATACAAACTATCAAATTAAGTTAGTGGGTAATCGAGGAACGGATTTTGATACGGATCAGGAAGTGGAAGTGAAGCTTTTGATCAAGCAAAAATCGGGAGCTTATGCGTATTCCATCAATTATTTTGTGATACGCGCCGATAAGGATAGCGAAGAATTGGTCGTTCCAGAACAAGACTGCCATGTCGTTACGCTAGGCGGGACAAAAGAGTTTCTACTGGATTTAACAGGGGGAACGTTTATCGCAGATAAAATAGCTGGTATTTCTTTAGCAGGAGATGCAACGGCTTACTATTCATTGACGAATGTTCAGTGGATGAGTCCAACTAGAGTCAAGCTAGTGCTCTCTTATAATAAAAAGTTTTACAAAGAAGCCGAGCTGATCATAGAGCTTCCAAAAGATGCCTATGCAGATGCTACTGGAGGAGACGCCTTGCAGGCTAGTATTCATTGCTTGCCAGAGGAAGGGATTCCAGAGGTATGCATTCCCGTTTCACAGGATAAGGCTACGGTCTTTGATGAGACAATGGCATATGCCAACAAGGGCTCCCTGAAGCAGTCCGTGCAGGCTGGGAACTTTACCGATTACTTCCTGGACGTAGCAGCAAGTGGGGAGTATGATATCACCTACACCTTCCAGACAGAGACGGCTGATGGTACCTCTTATGCAAATGCTTGGGAACTAAACCGCGGCGTTGCAGGAGAGTATTACAGTACCAATAGCTATAAGCAGGTCAGTATTCCGGGACTTTGGACAAATGCAACGGTTCAGATGCGGCAAAAAATCGAGTTGTCCGCAGGAAAACAGACGCTGGAGCTAAAGGCAAAATCGGGTGGATACAAGATTTCTTCTATTGAAATTGCACCGCTCTATCAAGTGGATTTAACAGGAATGAAGGTCGGTGAGGAAAAGATTGTGCCATTTAAGCAATTTAGTGATGCCGAGAAAAACTATGTCATATTAGGTGATAATGTAGAATACACCGTAGATGGGACAGCTCTCGACTATCATATAAAGGTTGCAGAAGCTGGAGATTATGCAGTCAGTGCGACGTATGCGATTGAAAGTGCAAGTGGCGTTACTGCGAAGATCAGTAAGGCAGAAAATGGAACGGAGACTACACTTGGAACACTTGATTTACCAGCAACAACATCTTGGTCAAAATATGCTCCAAGTGAAGCAAAGACCATTTCATTGCCAAAAGGGGAGTATACGCTGCGGTTCGCGCTAGGAAAGGATGGTGCCAACTTAAAGAGCTTTGAACTCACCTTCCAGAAGAAAGAGGATAATAAGCCTGATCCAAATCAACCAGATCCCGATCAGCCAGGTTCCGATGGCACTTCCATCTATGCGCCTGTTATTACAAGTCCAGATGGAAAACCCGTCACCGTAAATACGGAGCGTATCACACAGGAGGTCAAGGATAAGACGGCAACGATTGGCTGTGAAATCAGTCAGGCGACGCTTCTTCGAGAAGCAATTGGAGCCACCAAGCAAAATCCAAAACAGATTAATATCGAAGTGCCTGCAAAAGAGATACTTGCCCAAATCAAGGCTTCAAAGGTTAAAAAGGTTGCAGTTAAGATTAAAATTCCAAGTCTTTTGGAGGCAGCAGACAATTTGAAATTACATTCTCTGGAAGTGGGAGAGGAAATCTTGCAAGCAGGGAAGGAAGAGGCAAAAAGCTTAACCTTTACGATTACCGATGAGAAAGGAAGAGAGCGCTATCAGGTTCAATTTGATGGAAAGAAACTAAAGAAATCAAAACGTGCGGTTGAGGCGATCAATCTTTCGATGGAAACAAGTGATCTTAGTAAGGATGAGGAAATCTTATCTGCCCTTGGGAAGTCACTGCGTGAAGAAGAAAAACAGAAGGGCGTGGTACTGGATTTTGGACAAGAGGGATTATTCCCAGCAACGGCAGAGGTACGTATAAATCTTCATGATATCAGTACGATGGAAAATCGTGAGGTTTATGTGTATGCCGTTGACCAGAAGTTAAATTCAATTGCGTCTACTAAGCGTTTAGTTGGGGAGGATGGAACCATTACCTTTGCAGCAAACTACGGTTCTAAATACGTCATACTTCCACAGGAAGCGGATAAAGAGATTGTGTCTACGTTATTTGAACGTACGCAGGTGGTGAATCGGGAGACTCTCAAAGTGGGAGACTCTAAACGATTGGAAGTATCACTTCCAGTCGATGCACAAGAAGCGGCTACCCTTTCCTTCAAATCTGCAGATCCTTCTATCGTACGAGTTAGCAAAAGGGGAAATGTACGGATTGTGAAAAAAGGAACCGCTGTAATTACAGTCAAGATGAAGCTCGAGGGCAAAACCAAGACGTACCGTGTAAAAGTTAAGGGTAAATAAAAGATCATCAAAGGATAAGAAAAGCAGTGTTTGTCTTTCGTAGGAAAGAGGAGCACTGTTTTTTTCTGTAGTAGGAGAATGGAAAGATAGCAAAATAAGTCGAGTGATGTATTTGCTGGCCTCGTATAATAAAGGAAAATCAATGGAAAGGGGCTGTGAGGATGTCAGATATAGTGAAAGTGGAAGGATTGTCAAAGAGCTACCAAGGAAGAAGGGTTGTAGACTCGTTAAGCTTTTGTGTTAAAAAGGGACACGTGCTTGGTCTATTAGGTGCGAACGGGGCTGGAAAGAGTACGAGCATGGAATGCATTCTAGGCACAAAAAAAAGAGATAAGGGACAGGTATCGATTTATGGGATGGATCCACTCTTTGAGAGAAAAAGGGTGTTTGAAAGAGTCGGCGTACAATTTCAGGATTCGTGTTATCAAAGAGAAATACGAGTTGAAGAACTATGTGAAGAGACGAAGGGTCTCTATTCTAAAACAATGGACTACAGACAATTGTTGAAGCGTTTCGGCATTCTAGAAAAGAGCAAAAATCAGGTTAAGGATTTGTCGGGTGGGGAGAGACAGCGCTTATTTATTGTTTTAGCACTCATAGCCAAGCCAGAACTTGTTTTTTTAGATGAATTGACAACGGGGCTTGATGCTAGTGCCAGAAGAGAGGTATGGCGTATCTTACTTGGATTAAAGGAAGCGGGAATTACGATGTTACTAACGTCGCATTTTATGGACGAAGTCGAGATTCTATGTGACGAGATTTTGATTTTAAAAAAAGGAATAACGGTTTACCATGGAAGTGTACAAGAAGCGATAAATAATAGTCCCTATGAGAAGCTAGAGGATGCCTATCTTTGGTATGCGCATGAGAAAGAAGAGGAGGGATTTGAATGAAGACATTTTTTAGTATGTGGAAGGTAGAGTTAAGATTATCAATCCGAGACATGAATATGATTATTTTTGCACTTGTAATGCCCCTTGTGGTTCTGGTACTATTAGGAATCATATATGGAAAGCAGACGGCCTATCCTGGAACGGATGTTACGTTTTTAGAACAATCCTTTGGCGCGCTGACTACAATATCAATTAGTGCAGGTGGTCTAATGGGTCTTCCTATTCTGATTGCGGAGTATCGGGAGCGTAAGATTTTAAAGCGATTTTGGGTGACACCCATCCACCCGGCAGTAATCTTAGGTGTGCATCTATGTTTGTATGTTCTATATGCAATCGTTTCTCTTGTAACGTTATGGATCACCGCTTTTATCTTTTGGAGGGTGCAAATAAGAGGTTCAATCGGTTTATTTCTTGGCGGATGGCTTTTTGTTCTACTATCAATATTAAGTATTGGACTGCTCGTAGGGGGAGTTTCAAAAAATAGCAAACAAGCGTCAGTTATTGCTTCGCTTTTATATTTTCCGATGCTTGTATTTTCTGGTGCAACACTCCCATATGAAGTGATGCCGCTTCTCATGCAGCGTATGGTGGAGGTATTGCCATTAACACAGGGGATTAAGATATTAAAGGCGGCTATGCTTGGTCTGCCAGTCGGACAGATTTGGATTTCAATTTGTCTATTAGGAGTGCTTGCCCTATTTTGTATCATAGGTTCGGTAAAATTTTTTCGCTGGGAATAGGAGGTAATGGATGGAAGAACAGATTTTGGCGGTTCAGAGTATGCAAGATTATATAGCAGCACATCTAGAAGAGAATATTTCTTGGGCAGATTTGGCGCGGGTTTCTTATTTTTCTCCCTGGTATTCCTACCGACTTTTCCGCGAATACACAGGGCTTACGCCAGCCGACTATATCAGAAGATTTCGTTTATCACAGTCAGCGCTTCATCTGCGGGATGAAAAACAATCGGTTACAGAACTTGCTTTTCGCTTGGGATTTCAGAGCGTGGAGGGCTATCAAAGAGCCTTTCGCCGTGAGTTTGGATGCAATCCTTATGAATATGCAAAGCATCCCATTCCGATTTATCTATTCATTCCATATGGTGTGATTTATAATGAAATAAGGAAAGGGTATCAAAAGGAAGAGGAGGCAGGAAAGGTGTTAGTAGAAGTCGTACACAAACCAAAAAGAATGATATTGATTAAAAGGGGCATCCGTGCGAAGGGTTATTTTGAATATTGTGAAGAAGTAGGCTGTGAGGTATGGGGATTATTATGCAGTATTCCCTCAATTAGTGGAGAACCGCTTTGTATGTGGCTGCCTCAAGGCTACCAAAAGGAAGGTACCAGTGAATATGTGCAGGGCGTTGAGGTCGCGCTCGATTATGAAGGAGTCGTTCCAGATGGCCTGGACGTAATTATACTGCCAGAAGCAGACTATATGCTATTTCAAGGAGAACCCTTTGAAGAGGCTGATTTTTGTGCCGCAATCGATGGAGTACAAGAGGCAATACGGCACTTTGATCCCGCTACGTTGGGGTATACCTGGGATTTGGAAAATCCCAGGATACAGCTTGAACCAGTTGGAAAAAGAGGATATCGGGAAATGCTGCCTGTAAAAGAAGTGAAATGACACGAATAGATAAACGATAGATATATAAGTTTACAAATTGGTAGACAAATAAAAAATTATGTTGTATAGTAAAAGCATTCCAATATGATAAGGGGGATGCTTTTAATGCTATGGAATTATGAATTAGAGGAAATCGAAAAGGGATTTCAAGAACAACCCGATAAGTTTTGCTGTTTGATTTGTGATGCACATTATCAAAAAGGAAGAGTCTATGAAGAACAAGGAATTCTTTATGATGCAAGCGGTGCGATTAACCAGCATATAAAAGAAAAACATGGAAGCGTAGCGGACTATCTGGTGCATCAAGAGTCTGGTGTTACGGGACTTTCGGACATTCATCGAAGCGTAATTGCCTGTATGCTGCTTGGTAAATCGGACCGAGAAATCGCACAGGAGCTTGGTATTGCGGCCTCTACGGTGAGAAATCACAGATTTAAGTTACGCGAGAAGGAAAAGCAGGCCAAAATGTTTTTGGCACTGATGATTTCCCTAGAGAAGGAAACGAAAAAATCAATTAAGACCAGCGATGGCGGTGATTTGGAAGAACTCCATCCAAATGCCACGATGGTGGACGACCGTTATGATATTACGGATCAGGAACAAAAAAAGACCGTTGCGACTTATATGGATAGCACGGGACGTCTCAAACAGATTCCTGCGAAGGCAAAGAAAAAGATTATTATTCTTCGCGAAATAATGAAGAATTTTAAAGCAGACAAGGAATATACGGAAAAAGAGGTGGATCGTTTACTTAAACGTATCTATGAAGAGGATTATGCGAGTATAAGACGAGCGCTCATTGAATATGGATTTATGGATCGCAGTATGGATGGACGGATTTACCGTGTCAAAGAGTAGAAATTATAACAAAGAAAGTGTAAAAGGTGGATAGATGCAGATTTATGTGGATGCCGATGCCTGTCCAGTGGTAGGTATTGTGGAAAAAGTTGCAAAAAAGTATCAGATAGCAGTTACTCTTCTTTGTGATACCAATCATGTACTACACTCGGATTACTGTGCGATAAAAATAATTGGTGCAGGTGCAGATGCCGTGGATTTTGCCCTTATTGGACTTTGCAAGAAAGGGGATTTGGTGGTTACGCAGGATTATGGTGTGGCCGCTATGGCACTAGGAAAAGGAGCCCATGGCATCCATCCTTCTGGCAAGTGGTATACAGAGGATAACATGGATCGGATGCTGATGGAGCGCCATATTGCCAGAAAGGTGAGGAGATCCTCTAAAAAGTCACATCTAAAAGGACCAAGAAAGCGAACTAAAGAAGATGATGAGCGTTTTTTACAATCTTTGGAACAATTAATCAATCGTTGTAGGTAGCCTTTTTTGACAAAAATAGATAGAGAAAGCTAAGGGAGATACCTCCTGTGATCGGAAGGATAAATGTGGGAATGCGGGTTAACAGTAAGCCGGAGAGCAAAAGAGAGAATGGGCTTATCACTTTTACAAGGCAAATGACGAGGCTAATAACTCTTCCGCGTATGTGATTGGGAACGGCAAGTGCAAAGGTGTTAAAAATCGGAATATCAACAAGGGATAGTGCGATACCGGATAGCAGCATAAGCAGGAAAAAATAGCAAAGGAGCAGCCATTCACGGTGGAGGGTTGCGGGCAAAAAGACGGATAGTCCCGCGCATATCATACTAAGGGCAAGGAGTAATACCGCGGATTTTAATATGCTCTCATTCGAGATTTTCTTCGAGAGATACCGTATGAATAGGGCACCAAGTATCATGCCAACAGGAACAGCACCTTGTGTAATACCAAGTGTTTTGCTAGAAACCTTTAAAACCTGCGTGAGTAGATAAGGTAGGGGAACCAAGGTAGAAAACCCTAGAAAAAAGTTTAGGATGATTAGGGTGATGATGAGTCGATTTAATTCTTTATGCGCTTTTATATAAGAGACACCTTCTTGTAGATCATCAAGCAGGTGTCTTTTTTCTATAGGCGCAGACTCGCATTCTTTTTCTTTGTACTTATTTGTATCCGAAAAGGACAAAAAAAGCTGCAAGAAGGCGGAAATGAAAAAGGAAAAAAGATTGATTGTCACAAAGGTATGAATTGATAAAAAGGCAAAGGCGATGCCTCCAAGTGCAGGACCTAGCATGGAAGAAGCAGATTCCACGATTTTTTGAATGGAATTGATCTGCATGATGTGTGTGGGAGTAATTAGGTTGGGCTTTGCACTCTCTGCTGCAATGTTGTAAAATGTGATGCTTCCAGTAAGTAAAAAAGTAATAAGGTATATTTGCCCGACAGGAAGCGATGCATTCTTTAGGATCCAAAGGAGGTATAACATAAATAATCCGCTGACTAGATCGCTAAGAATCAATAATTTCTTTCGTGGCAGACGATCGGCGATTACACCAGCGAGAGGAGTAAATAAAAGAGTGGAAACAATATTCATAAATAATGTGATGGCATAGGATAAGCCAGAACGGGTGTGTTCAAGGACGTATAAGCCAATGGCGAAGGTGTAGATTGAGGACCCGAATAGCGAGATTCCGTTCGCGAGACAAAAAATGCCGATATTTTTCTTTTCTGTGCTGCTGTATGAGGAGGAAAGCGTGATTTGATTTGTCATATAATAGGCTCCTTTTCAAAATATTAAGTATAAGAAAAGGATATGCGATGGAGTAGACCCGATGTCAATGGATTATTTTATATGAGAAATGATAAAAAATTGCCAAACGACGGGGTCAACCCCGCCGTTTGGCAATCAATCCATAAGAATAAACTTGGTCGCCATCGTTAAAATAATTTTCGTATTTTCCACCCTTATTGGCGATGGGAGAGTGTGTTTCCAGCAGGATGTCATAATCAATCGCATGCAGTTTTTTTTGAAGGTCCGCTTCTATAAAATAACGCTGAAATTCTTTTGGAATCATGCTATTAGTTGTAAATTTTTGAAACAAAAGATAGCTTCCAACGAGCAGATTTTCACTTTTTAGGTAAGGACTCATGCATTCAGGCAAAAAAGAGGTATGTTCAAAGCTATAATTGCTGGTACCAGAAATATCACATAAAACATCAATAGAACCTTGCTTTATTGGGATTTTTAAAAAGTCAGCGCAAAGAAATAAGATGTTTTTATGAGAAGGAATCGTTTCCAAACACTGTTTTAAAAAGAGCTGTCTGGTGCGATCATAATCGACAGCAATATAAATACAGTCCGAGGGCAAGTCTTCAAAGATGCTGCGTAAAAAGAAACCAAAGCCTGAGCCTAGCTCTAAAATGACTTTTTGCTTAAATTCGGTGGAAAGATTCAGTTTTTTATGCAGCCACTCCATTCCTTGTGTCAAATTATCCAGATATCGGTTGGGAGTTTCTTTGATATAATGTGGAACATCAAAATCAAAATCGTAGGATTTTGTGCTATCATCCATTAGAATGCCTTCCGAAATCACATATTGCTTTCCACACGAACAGCAAAGAATTCCATCGATGATTTGATTGTTTTTTAGGGTGCCTTCAGAGAGAGAAAGCTCTCCCTGGCAACAGGCGCAGCGTAGAATAGGAAGTATTTGCAGGCTGACACCAAGCTTAGGAAAGGATGCTTGGGTTGCCTTTTTTTCTTCTATAGATACAAGAAGTTGCTCTAGTTTCTCCTGTTGTAAGTGTAGCTGTTTTATTTTTTTTTGATAGCTCATTTTGTTTATTATGAAATAATTGGGAGAAGTAGTCATCCTCTTGATAGGAGGTCAGTTTGGCAAGCCTCTTGAAATAGAGAATAAACTTTATATCCTGTAAGGAGAACCCCATTTCTTTAAATGAGAAAATCTCCTCTAAATCATCTTGACAGCGTTCGTCAAAGTCATAGACAGCGCCAGATTTTTCGGGCAATAAAAGTCCAAGCTCAATATAGTGACGAATTGTATCAATTGTAGTATGATTTTTTTTTACAAAGCTTCCAATGCGCATAGTTCATCTCCTAAGATTTGTTTTGGCTTTTTCTAATGATTCTATCATAGCATGGGAGTATCAAAATGGAAAGAGAGGTTCTTAATGGGAGGTGTACGATCCTAAATAGCATTTTTACTCCATTTATTTCGATACTCTCTTGGGGTTGAGGCTTCAAAGTGGGCAGATATTGCGATTGTATCTTCCGTGAGTAAAAAAGCAGTTCTCGATGAGTGGAAATTTGGCGGGCTGTTACAGCATGTTACCTATATTATGGCGCAGGATATTGGAACGAAAGAGGCTTGTATTGCCTCCCTTTTAGAACGCAGATATTCCAAGAAAAAAAGTATCATGCTTGGGGATGCGCTTGGGGATAAAAGGGCAGCTGATGTAAACGGTATCAAATTTCATCCAATTCTTGCTGGACATGAAGCAGAGAGCTGGGAACTGTTTTATAAGAAAGGGATGTCCCTATTTTTATCGGATGGATATCTGGAAGAACAAGAGAAATATTATTATCAAAAATTTTTAGAAAATTTACAACAGGGATGACGTAACTTTGAGAGGAGATAATTTATGCGGAGCATATACTCGCTGGATCAGACATGGAGTTATCAAGACACAATAATTGATCTGCCGCACACCTGGAATAGGGAGGATGCCACAATTCGAAAAAAAGAATGTTATCAGAGGGAATTGAACATTTTAGAGAAGCATCGAGGGGACAAACTGTTCCTAGAATTTCTTGGTGCGTATGCGGTATGTCAGGTCTATTTAAACCATACATTTATCGGAGAGCACAGAGGCGGCTATTCGACGTTTCGATTTGACATTACCGCGTATTATCAATGGGGAGGCTCTAATCAGTTGGAAGTGTATGTTGATAATCGGCTGACAGAGGACGTTTCTCCCTTAAATGGAGATTTTACGATATACGGAGGACTGTATCGATCGGTCAATTTAATTTGTACGCCTCACACTCACTTTGACCTGTTATATTGGGGGAGTCAGGGGATAATTATACGACCAGAGGCTGAAGCTGCGTCTAGTGGAGTTGGAAACGCAATTAAGCATGAGCATATCGAAAGGGATTTTCAATTAATTGGTGAGATTGGAGCAAACTCGATCAGGCTCTCGCATTATCAGCATACTGCATTGACCTATGATATTTGTGACCGGGAAGGGTACGTGGTATGGGCCGAAATACCGATGATGGCGATGCCTGACACAGAAGCGGTTCTTAAGAATGCACAGGATCAGTTAATGGAACTATTACTTCAAAATTGTCATCATCCCTCCATCTGCTTTTGGGGGATACAAAATGAAATCGCAATGGGAGGAGAATCCATGGCGATGTATCGCTCCGTACAGTTGCTCCACGACAAGGTAAAGGAGTTATTTCCATCGGCAATAACAGCCAGTGCCAATATGTATACCGTAAAAAATAACAGTCCACTCAACCAGATAACCGATCTGCAAGGGTATAATCTGTATTATGGCTGGTATTATGGAGAAATCAACGACCTGGATGCCTGGATCGATGCCTTTCATAAGGATAATAAAGAGGTGGCACTTGGTATTTCGGAGTATGGTGTGGACTGTAACCTTTCCTTTCACTCGGATCTTCCAAAGGTGAAGGATTACACCGAAGAGTATCGAGCCCTTTATCATGAGAAAACGTATGAAATCATACGAAGAAAGCCCTTTTTGTGGGGAAGCTATGTTTGGAATATGTTCGATTTTGGAAGCTCAATTCGAGAGGAAGGTGGTTCCAAGGGTACAAATTGCAAGGGCTTGGTGACCTTTGACCGAAGCATTAAAAAAGACGCGTTTTATTATTACAAAGCACAGTGGTCGAGGGAACCATTCCTTCATGTGTGTGAAAAGCGGTTTCGATTTCGACACAAACAAAGGGTGGATATAAAGGTATATTCCAATTTGGATACCGTCTCCTTGCTGCGAGGTGATGACATGCTGTGTGAGAATCTGGCTGGTAATACGGTATTTATTTTTCAAAATATCGAATTAATGGAGGGAGTGAACCACTTTCGTGTTGTAGGGGGAAGCCTTTTGGATGAAATCGTGATAGAAAAGGTAGATACTTTGCACAAAGACTATGTGTATATTGATCCAAATCCAGAAATTAACGTAAAGAACTGGTTTACGCAGCAAGAAGGAGAGCTTGATTTGTTCCTGGAGAATCGATATTCTATATTGGATAAGCTTGGGGATTTAATGGAACACAAAGAGGCGTGGGCAATCGTCAAGGATATGCTTCCGCAGATTGCAGAGCGTACACAGCCAGGGGCTGGTGTTACCTTACTTTGGGTTGCGAATAAAATGAAGCGAAGCATTCAGGAAGAACAGTTGAAGGAAGTTAATAAAAAACTGAGTATGATCGAAAAAAAAGAATAATTGTAAAATCGTGAAAAATAATTTAAAATGGAGTTGCGTAAAAATAAATAGGGTAAGGGAGAAGTTATAATGGGTGAGGAAGAAAATCAAAGAGAGGAGTCAATGCGTTTTCATGTTCCGATGCGCATTGTAGTTGCGTTTATCGCAATAATCCTACTTGATCTGTTTTGTATGATACGCTTTCCCAGTGTGGTAAAGGAGTATAAGATTTACAAAAAGGCAGAACAGAGAATGGAACAAGGATATACATCAGCAGCACTCCGTGATTTATATGAAGTAGCCGAAAATCATACAAATTCCATTCCAATTCTGGTAAAGCTGGTACGGTTATCCATGAGAAGTGGTAATTATGATATGGCAGGCTATATCTTTGATACTTACTTAGTAGGAAAAGATTTAGAGGAGAATGTCTATAATGAAATGGATTCTTACTATAATCAGCTGAATGCTTATTACACCACCTATGATGCAGTATCTGCAATTTATGAGACGTACGATACCAGTACCTCCGGGGATACAAACGACCGTGCAATCATTAATTTGAATGCAGATTTACAGAACTTATTAAAGGAAGATGGGATGAATCAAGCCTTTGTGCACTATTATCTTGCAAACAGTTCCATCAACTTAGAGGATGCATTGAATGAATATCTTGCATGCTATCAGTTGGATTCGGAATGTAACGACGTACGGGTGCAGCTTGCGATTATTTATCGAAGAATGGGCGAGCTTGACAAGGCAAGACAATATGCAGAGGAGGCACTGAAAATAGATGTAGAAGACAGTGGAGCATGGCGGGCGATGGCTACGATTGCTTTGGTGGATGGAAATCTTACCGATGGACTTGAAGATGCCAAAAAGGCATATGAACTTGAGCCAGATGGAATTTATATAAGGGATACCTATCTAGTTGCACTGCATGTAAATAATCAAGCGGAACAAGAAAAAGTGATAAAAGACGAGATGCTAAAAGCAGATGAAAGATTAGATGCGGATATGGAAAGCTTGCTTAAGGGTGAGACAACACTGACGGAATATTATATAGGGGATTAGGGGAGAATGGTATGATTGTAAATGGATTTATTGTTTCAGCGGTGACCTTTCCAGGTGTCATTGTGCATGAATTGGCGCACCAGATTTTTTGCCATCTTTGTAAATTAAAGGTTTATGAGGTGAAGTATTTTCAAATGGATAATCCAAGCGGATATGTAATTCATGAAAGAACCGATGATCCAGTTAAGGTTTTTTTAACTGCGATGGGACCATTTTTTATCAATACGATTTTGGGAGCGATGATTTTATTGCCAGCAGCGATTGAGGTAGTAGCCTTTAAAGAATATAGCAATCTCTTAAACCTAGTATTAGCGTGGCTTGGATTTTCGATACTGATGCATTCTTTCCCAAGTACAGGGGATGCAGAGGTCATGGTAAATCAAATTTTGAAAAACAAGAAGGTTGGAATAATACCAAAGATTTTGACAGCACCATTTATTGGTCTCGTGTATGTAGGCGCACTTGGTTCTGTGTTTTGGCTTTTGGCTGGATGCAATCTATGCGGCAGCAGTAGCCTTGCTTCTTCCTAACCTTATTGTCACACTAATGTAGGAGAATAAAAGACGGTTTTTTCTATCGGATTTACCGAAGGAAATAACCGTCTTTTATATTGGATTTATTGAACTGTGTTTGTAGTGTTGTTTTTTTACGCTTGCAAATAATGAGGTGCCAAGGACAGAAGCTTTGTATAGTTCTCGATTAACTCTTCCATAATCTCTTTGGTTGTTTGCTTTTGATTTAATAAGCCAACATTTTGACCGACTACAACCGTGCCCTCTTCTTCTACTTCACCGATGGTAGCGGACTTTCTAAGGCTTCCCGAACAAAGCTCTTGAATTGCTTTCATTGCCGCTTCCTTTTCGTACTGTTTTTCGATTTCAAGAACCTTTTTGGAAAGCTGATTGGATAGACCTCGCACCGCATCATTTACGGTAACACCGGTTAAAACCGTCTCTCCTTCTTTCGCTTGTAGAATGGCATTTTTGTAGTTATCATGCACACCGCATTCGTCTGCTAGTAGAAAGCGGCTTCCTATCTCAACACCTTCGGCACCTAATAAAAAGGAAGCAGCAATTCCTCTTGCGTCCGCAATTCCACTTGAGTTGATAACGGGAATATGGACAGCATCTACTACCTGAGGGATTAGGGAAAAGGTTCCGGTAAATCCATAGATGTGACCGCCACCATCGTAGCCTTTTACGGATACAAAGTCAGCGCCAATTTGCTCAAAAAGGATGGCTTCCTCTACGCAGGAGGCTTTTCCAATCACGATACAATTGCCTGCTTTTAGCTTTGCAGCAAAGGCAGCCAGAACATCGGGGAGTGTAGATGGACCTTCCAGCTCCACCACAGGAACCTTCTCTTCTAAGATGATTTCCAAGAGCCGTTCGCTATAAGGGACTGCGGTAATTAAGTTACAGCCAAAGGGTTTATCAGTTAAAGTCTTTATTTTTTTGATTTCTTCTTGGAATACTTCAGGGGGAGCAAAGCCAATACCCATGATGCCTAGGCCGCCTGCGTTTGAAACGGCTGCGGATAATGTACTATCAGATGCCCATGCCATAGGTCCTTGCAGGATAGGGTGTTCGATTCCAATTTTTTTACAGATGATATTTTCCATTTGTTACGTTCTCCTTATCGTTCTTTGTGCTTTTCTTCTGTTTTTTTTTGACATATAATGATTATAGTGTAGGAAGCAAGAAAAAGAATCATACGAAGTATCTTAAAAATAGAACGGCAAATCATACCGATTTTTGCAGTTCTTTGTATGAATTTTTAGTGCAGGAGCGGAACCTTGCACATACGGCGGCCGCCCTGCATATCCATCGAAACACCTTGATTTATCGTGTGAATAAAATACAAGAAATTATGGGGCGTACGCTTGAGGATGCACAATACCGCTTGCGGCTCATGCTTTCCTTTCAGATTTTGGAGCAAACAAATCAATAGAACTCGTAAATATACAGGAAAAATAGGAGGAAATATGGAACAGGTTACATTAGGAACTACAGGAATTATTGTAAATAAAAACGGATTTGGCGCACTTCCGATACAAAGAATTGGAACGGAGGATGCCGTAGGACTTTTAAGAAAAGCGTTTGCAGCAGGTATTACCTTTTTCGACACCGCAAGATGGTATTCTGATAGTGAAGAAAAGGTAGGAGAGGCACTGTCGGATGTGAGAGAACAAATCTTTATTGCGACGAAAACAGGTGCAACGAATGTGGAGGAATTCTGGAAGGATTTGGATATCTCTCTTCGAAATCTTAGAACGGATTATCTGGACATTTATCAGTTTCATAATCCTGCATTTTGTCCAAAACCAGGGGATGGAACGGGGCTTTATGAAGCGATGTTGATGGCAAAGGAACAGGGAAAGGTACGGCACATCGGAATTACGAATCACCGTCTTCATGTTGCGCGGGAAGCCATCGAATCTGGATTGTATGAAACACTGCAATTTCCATTTTGCTACCTTGCCACGAAGAAGGATATGGAAATTGTGGAACTATGCAAAGAGCAGAACATGGGATTTATTGCGATGAAATCGTTATCCGGCGGACTGATTACAAACAGTCGGGCGGCGTATGCATTCGCAGCAAAATTTGATAACGTGCTTCCAATATGGGGCATACAAAAGGATTCAGAATTGGACGAGTTTATATCCTATATAGAGAATCCGCCAGTTATGACTGAAGAAATCAAGGAGTTAATCAAACGTGACCGTGAGGAGTTGAGTCGTGATTTTTGCCGTGGCTGTGGCTACTGTATGCCTTGTCCGGTTGGAATCGAGATCAATAACTGTGCCCGGATGTCGCTCATGCTTCGAAGAGCACCTTCGGACGCATGGCTTACCGATGTCTGGCAGGAAAAAATGAAAAAGATTGAGAATTGTGTTCACTGCAATCAATGTATGAGTAAATGTCCTTATGAACTAAATACGCCGGAACTCTTGGCAAAGAATTACGAAGATTATCAAGGCGTATTATCAGGGAAAGTATACGTAAAATGAATTTTGCAAGACTTTTTAAATTACTAGAGAATGAAATCTGGAAAAAACAAAAAAATATAAAGATATATCAGATTAGAAAATAATCATATTCATGTAATCAGAAATATATTGGAATTTCCTCCTATTAGCAGTATAATATGGATAAATGTATCAATAGTTTGCGACAAGAACAGATATAATCCATATGACCTGATTCGTAATATTACGAATAGATAGGAGGAAGCTATGCGAAATAAAAGTAAGATTTTATTTGGTGTGATGCTATTACTTGTAGTGCTTGTGGTTGTCGTTTTCGTATTTATTTGGTATCACCGGAAACCGATTCTAATTGGTTATTCCAGTAATTTAACTGGGACTAGCTCTGAAATAGCAGTGGAAGGCATGTATGGAGCCATGATGGCCGTTCAAGAAGTAAATAAAAGTGGTGGAATTAAGGGAAGAGAGATAAAGCTTATAATAAAAGATGATGGAAATACCGAAAAAACAGCATTGGAAGCGGATAAAGAATTAGTGTCACAGGGCGTGAAGGCGATTATCGGTCATTCCATCAGTGGTGTTTTTGGATTATCTTTTTCCTACATCAATTCGATTGGAATGGTTATGGTAAGCCCATCTATTAGTTCTTCTGATTTTGCTCATCAGAATGATTATTTTTATACCATGGTTCCAATATCAGAATATCAGTCAGAGCGAATCAGTCAAGCACTTACCGATTATCACTATAAAAAAACAGGCTATCTTTATCAAAAGGAAAATGAAAGATACTCGAAGGGCTTTGTGGAAGATACTGCGAAGTATCTGAAAAAGCAGAATTTGAACCCGACTTTTATGGAGTATTATTCTCAAAAGGATGAAGATTCATTTCAAAAGGCAGCAAATCTAATTGTAAATTCGGAGATTGATTCCCTTGTTATTTCTGGTCCCGCTTATGATGTTGCAAGATTTGCACAGATTTTGTACAGCAAGCATATCAAACTTCCAATCTTTACATCGACATGGTCCATGAGCACAGAACTTTTAAGTATTGCAGGTCCTGCGGCAGAAGGAATCTTTACCATCAATTCGTATGATAGCGCCTCTGATACCAGCGACTATAAAGAATTCTACCGTAAATACAAAGAATTATATAATGAAGAACCAACCTTTTCTTCTGTTTATTCCTATGAAGGATGCATGTTACTCTTAAAGGCATTAAAAGAAAGCGCTGGTTTTGATGGTGTCGACATAAAAGCTGCAATTGAATCGAATAGCAGTTTTGTTGGCCTTCAGGGAGATGTAAGCCTGGATGAAAATGGAGATGCACATCGGAATATGTATTTATTTGAGGTCGTTAATGGTGAATTTGAAAGGGTGGACTAGATGGTTGGGCAACGAACAATAAAAAAGAGTATATTGCGAAATAGTCTGATTACATTTTTTGTTCCGTTATTTGTTTTTATCTTCTTTTCCATTAAATTTATTTCTGGAATTTATGTGGACGAGGTTACTTCCAAAAACCAGATTATTACCATGAATTTATCCGAGCGATTTGGTTTGCTGAATGAAGAGCCTGAAAACTTAACGGACTATATTGAAAAAAAATATCTGGAGAAGCAAGGAGTCTCAGGTGATGTATCGTTTGGTCTGAACAAATTGGTGTCAGCATATTCTTATATTTTAAATATTGAAATTATTAATAGTAGCGGCGATGTTGTGTCTTCTGCTATTAACAATGCGGATATCGGAATAAATAGGAGTGGAGAAGATTTTTTTTTGAATCTTTCAAATGTGCGAGAAGGTATTTATTGGAGTACGCCATATGTTTCCACCGCAACTGGCAGTTTGATTTATTCAATGGCAAGAAAGACCAATTCGAAGTACTATATTCTCATCTATATTAGCTTAAAATCCTTAAGTGAATCGGCAAAGACCTATGCAGGGCAATTTGGGAATGATATTCATGTTGAAATATTAGACCAGAGCGGCCGATATATTTCACATGAAGATATTAACAAAGTAAATACCAGAATGATTGACGGGAACGTTGCACTCTATCGAGAGATGGTTGATAAAAAGACGCCCTATGTAAGGGTCAAGATTGAAGACGAGTTTTATATAGCAAATGCATCCAAGATGCCAACTTCGAACTGGTATGTGGTTGTCTACCAGCCGACCCAATCTGTTTTTGGATATATGAATTTATTTATGACGATTTTTGCTTTCGTTCTTTTTGCGACTATCATAATCACACTGCTCTTTAGTCTGCGTTTTTCTGGGAAAATCAACGATTTTTTCTTAAGAATGAACCAGTCGATGGATAGAGCAGTTAAAAATGACTTTAATTCGGAGCATGTTGATTTTCGTTACCGGGAACTGAACGAGTTGTTTGAACGCTTTCAAAACCTGATGGTAGAAATTAAACAGAGAGACAAGCGACTGTATCAGGCAGCATATTATGATGCTTTGAGCGGACTGGGAAACCGACTTTTGATGCATGAATCAATTGATAAATTAATTGCCAGGAATGCAGAGGAAGAAATAGCATTGGTTCTTATCAATGTCGATCGATTTAAGGTCATTAATGATATATATGGACATGACATCGGCGATAAGCTGATTCGGCATATAGCACATGAGCTAAAGACCATGGTTCAAGCGAATGATTGCCTGGCATTTCATCTAAGCGGAGATGAGTTTGCTATCGTTGTTCCAGCTCCAGATAAAAGAACCTATATCCAAAACATGCTAGCTCCAATCAATAAACTAATGACGGAAGGGTTGTTTATTGGGGATCGTTTTCTAAGGGTTCAAGTGACAATTGGAATTTCTTATTACCCCAGGCAGGCATCGGATGGGAAAACGCTGTATCAGTATGCAGATATTGCATTGATTGAAGGCAAGGATCGAAATAAAGGAAATATCAATATCTATGATTTTGATATGAGAATCAAAATTGAAAGTCTTTCAAAAATGGATTTGTTTTTGCGTGAGAGTTTAAAGAATAATCGGTTTGAACTATATTTTCAGCCTCAAATCAATGTGAGTGATGGCAGTATCTATGGATTTGAAGCGCTCATTCGACTAAGAAACTATAATGGAGATTTTATTCCTCCGTTAGAATTTATTACCGTTGCAGAAAGTACGGGCTTCATTGTTGAGTTGGGAGATTGGATTATTAATCAAGCAATTTGGATGCATAAGCAATTAAATCAGGAATATCATCAGAAATTTCGAATCTCCATTAATATTTCAACCATACAGATGCAGTCAGCAGAATTTCCAGATCGGTTCTTTGGGATATTGGAGAACTATCATGCAAATATATCACTCATAGAACTGGAAATTACGGAAAGTGTTTTTATTAATGAATACAGTACGGCTCCGATTAACATTGACATCCTATCGAAGGCAGGGACCTGCTTTTCGCTGGATGATTTTGGTACGGGATATTCTTCCCTTTCCTATCTTGCGACGCTTCCGTTCAAGGTTCTTAAGATTGATCGAATGTTTATAGCAGATATGGAAAATTCTGTGACGAAAATCCGTATGCTTGAGTCCATTATTGATATGGGACACCGATTAAAGCTCACGATTATTGTTGAGGGGGTTGAAACGCAGGAACAGTTTGTAATCTGTAAACAGTTCGGCGTGGATATTATTCAGGGATATTATTATTCCAAGCCGTTAAATACGGAGCTATTAAGACATTTTATCGAAGAGAGACTTGCCTGATAAAGAGAGAAAAGAGGCTATGTTTTGGGGTCTAACAAAGACCGTACGACATAGCTTCTTTTTTATAAGAAAATAGGGGCATTGCCGTAAAAAAAATAAATAACAATTTATTAAACGGTATATATATGATATATTAGATATATCGCAAATCGAAAATACATAGCAATTGTGGAAAAAGATGAGGGAATGAGGAGGATTTGTAATGGGAAAGACAATTATGTATGAGAGAATCTATCAAGAGCTGTTGAAGGAAATAAAAGAGAAAAAATACTTACCTGGGGATAAGCTTCCCTCAGAGAAGGAGCTGGCACAAGCCTATGAGGTTAGTCGTATTACCACCAAAAAAGCAATGGAGCTTTTGGCAGAAAAGCATTATATTGAGAGATGTCCAGGCAGAGGTTCCTTTGTAAATGAACGAATCGATGATATTTTAGAGGCAGATAAGGAATCAGAGATAAAGCAGATGTCAAAGGAATACCAAGGCAGAATGATTGGGGTAATCTTTGATTCTTTTGGAAGTGATTTTGGAAGTGAATTATTAAGGAGTATCGAGCAAGAATGCAGGCGCCAAACCTATGATATGATGTTCAAATGCTCCTATGGCAGTATTGAAGAAGAGAATAAAGCAATCAATAGTGCACTCGGGGTTGGAGTTGAGGGACTTATTTTGATGTGTGCCCAAGGGGAAGTTTACAATAGTACCATACTGCGTCTTGCACTAAATGGATTTCCTATGGTGTTAGTTGACCGGCAGATGAAGGGAATTTCGATTCCGTGCGTGAAAACCGATAACTATTCGGCTGCGCACGAGCTGACCGAAATATTGATCGGGAATGGACATAAAAAAATGTGTTTTGTGTCACATGCCTCCATGAATACACCAACAATTAATGAGCGATATAATGGATTTGTTGATAGTATTATGGAGTACAAAGATGTAAAGGGGATTTTTGCGAAGATAGAAGGATATAACCCGGCGCCAGAAGATGTGGGAAAGGAATATAAAGAGTTCGATTTTGCGGAAATGAAACATCTGATCGAGCAGAACATGGATTGTACGGCCTTTTTAGCAGCAGAATATAAAATGGGCGTTTTGCTTTCTAGGGCATTGAAGGAAATGGGATTGGAAAAAGAAATTGCGGCGTTCGATGGATTAGAATCAGTCTATGATGAAGAAAATAAGTTCGTTCATGCAATGCAAAATGAGCATGAGATGGGGCGGTGTGCAGTTGCAGTTTTGAGGGATTTATTCAAAGGGGAAAAAAGAGAGGGTAATATAAATATACCATATGAAATTATAAGAAGGAAATAGGGTAAAAAGTAAAATGATATATAAATGATATGTTCACTATATATAAAAATATCGCCTATTATTTTAGGTATAACCAAAAACATCAAACATAACAGCTTGTATATTGACAGATACATCAACTAAAAGTATATTTGATATATGAATTAAAGCTAGTGCAGACAAATGATATAATTATATATCAAATATCTATTATTTGATTAACAGGAGGACGAAATATGAAAAAGAAATGGTTGGCTATACTCTTAGGTGCCACGATAGCGACATCCCTATTGGCAGGATACCAAAAAAGCAGTTCGGATAATACGACATCTACCACACAAGAATCGACAGCTGATACAAAGACAAAATTGGTAATCGCATTTAACGATTCAGGCGATACAGGGAAAGATGGTTATATGTATAACTGGATTATGAACACTTATAACAATTGGGAGAAGAAGGATCAAGTAGAGATTGAGCTTCAGACAATTATTGCAAATGACAGCGATTATTTTACGAAGCTTCAGACAGAAATGCAAGATGAGTCCACAAGCCCTGACGTTTTCTTTGAAGATATGTTTCAGTTAAACACAGATGTAGCGGCTGGATATGTTGCAGACATTACCGCGGCTACAGAAGGCTGGGATGATTGGAATACTGCAATTATCGAATCTTTAAAGGAAGGAACAAAAGGAGCGGACGAGAAAACGTACGCGGTTCCAGTAAGTACAGATGTTCGTGGCCTTTGGTATAACAAGGACGTATTTGAACAAGCAGGCTTAGGGAGAGATTGGCAGCCAGAGTCCTGGCAAGATATTTTAGATGCGTGTGCAGCAATCAAGTCAAAGTGTGGAGAAGATGTGGTACCGTTCTGGTTTGCTTGCAGTAATACGGAAGCGGAAGCAACCAGTATGAATACGTTTGAAATGCTATTATACGGAACAGGTGAGACGCTTGTGGATGAAAGTACAGGAGTCTGAAACGTAAGTGGACAAGGTATTACCGATACCTTAAATTTCATCAAAACTTGTAAAGACGAAGGTTATATTGGAGTCCTTTCCGAAGTATTTGACGCAAGTGACTGGGAATATGCCAATAAATATATGTCTACAGCAAAGCTTGGTATGTATTTGAATGGTAGCTGGGGATATGCAGATTACCTTTCAACTCTTATCGGTGGTATTGGCAAATATCTGGCATGGAACCGCATTTTCTATGATGGTCTATCAATCGGCGCTCGATAATGTTCCAGAAGAGGTACTGGAGTCGTCTAAAATCGATGGCGCTGGAAAGCTTCAGACACTGCTTCATGTGACAATTCCAATTATTAAGGATACCGTCATGACGAATACGATGCTGATTACATTATCTACATTGGGAACATTTGGTATGGACGGTGCGAACAAAGGTTGATTAAATGACAATGAAGGAAGAGACTATGAAAGATAAAAAGACGATGAAGGTAAAAGATACTTACCAAGAAATACAAAATAAAATTGAATTGGTAAAGGATAAATTTGGTGCAGACAGTAAAATCGCGTCCATGTTCGAAAAATGCATTTCAAATACATTAAAAACAACCATTAAGGTGCTGGAAGATGGCTCTGTTTTTGTTATTACGGGTGATATCCCAGCGATGTGGCTTCGTGACTCAGCTTGCCAGTTAAGGCCATTTTTGATGTTTGCAAAGGAAGAACCAGAGATTGTGGAACTAATCTGCGGTCTCGTGAAAAAACAAATGGAATGTATCATGATTGATCCTTATGCCAATGCATTTAATGAAGATGGAAATGGAAATTGCTGGGAGCAGGATAAGACCGATATGAAGCCGCAGCTGTGGGAGCGAAAATTTGAGATTGATTCCCTCTGTTATCCCGTACAGCTATCTTATCTGTTATGGAAGAATACGGGATGTACGAGTCATTTTACGCCTGAGTGGCTAGACGCGGTAAAATTGATTTGTTCCGTCTTTCGTACCGAGCAGGATCACGAAAATAAATCGAACTATACGTTTGAACGTGAAAATTGTACCTATACCGATACGCTATCCAGAAAAGGAAAAGGCGCGCTTGTTAAGAGCGATATTGGACTAATCTGGTCAGGTTTTCGGCCAAGTGATGATGCTTGTGTCTATGGATATTTGATTCCCTCAAATATGCTGGCGGCTGTTATTTTGGATAATATCGCGGAAATTGCAGCTACGATTTATGATGACGAAGCGTTTGCAGTCGAGGCAAAAGAATTTTCCTTGGAAGTGCGGGAAGCAATTGAGAAATACGCAATTGTTCCAGGACAGGAAAAAGAATTTTATGCCTATGAAGTGGATGGCTTTGGGGAGTATAATATAATGGATGATGCGAATCTTCCAAGCCTTTTATCGATGCCTTATTTTGGATATTGCAGCAAACAAGAGGAGCGGTATCAGAATACGAGAGAGGTTGCGTTAAGTGACAGAAATCCATATTTTTATGCGGGAAAGTATGCAATGGGTATTGGAAGTCCACATACTCCAAGTCGTCAGGTATGGCCGATTGCATTAGGAATTCAGGGGATTACAACGGATTCTATAGAAGAAAAAGAAAGAATTCTAAAAATGTTTGAGAACACAGATGCGGATACTGGGCTGATGCATGAGTCCATACTAGTAGACGATCCTACCGTCTATACGAGACCTTGGTTTTCCTGGGCAAACTCCGTTTTTTGCGAATTTGTACTAGATTATTGTGGGTTTCGTGTGATACAGTAGCGATCGTAGCAGGAGGAAGATAAGATGATCCTAATGAAGGAAAGAGTCGGAAAATTACTGGAAGGCTTGAAAGAAATCATATATGCGGAGCGGTATAAAGTTACAGAATACCGCATGCTTCAGGTTGAAGAGCGCTTTAAGCAAGAAGAAAATCTAGATACATCAGACTGGACAATAATGGACACGAAAGACGTATGGGGCGGAAATCGAGAATTCTTTTATTTTGAGACTGTCATTACGGTGCCAGAAGTGTGTGCAGGAAAAACGTTGGTATATGAGCTTCGTACGGGAAAAGAAGGCGCTTGGGATGCCATTAACCCGCAATTTTTAGCTTATGTAAATGGGGTAGTAAAGCAGGGACTGGATGTGAATCACCGCGAGATATTGCTTACGACAGAGGCCAAAGCAGGAGAGACCTTTCGGATTTTATTATCGGCATATACTGGGGATAATAATTTTTCGCTGCATTTGGATTCAGAGTTCAAAGTTTTAATACCAGAGGTAGAAAAATACTATTACGATCTCTATCTACCTTATGAGACGGCTCGTCTGCTAGAAAAAGAAAGCGACGAACATATCACGATCATACAGTGCTTAAATGATTCTTTGAATTTGCTGGATTTAAGGAAAGTATACTCCAAAGAGTTCTTTGATAGTTTAAAGGCAGCACAGGAATATATTACGAAAGAATTCTATCAAAAGAGATGTGGAAACTCGCAGCATACGATTTGCTGTGTCGGTCATACGCATATTGATGTAGCCTGGCTATGGACCCTAAAAACAACGGAAGATAAAGCAGTTCGAAGCTTTTCTACGGTTCTTGAATATATGCGTCAGTATCCCGAATACAAATTTATGTCCAGTCAGCCACAGCTTTATCAATATGTAAAGAAAAATGCGCCCCAGGTATATGAAGAAATCAAGAAAAGAGTGGCAGAAGGTCGATGGGAAACCGAAGGCGGCATGTTTGTAGAAGCAGATTGTAACATCGCATCTGGGGAAGCGTTGGTTCGCCAGTTCTTGCATGGAACCAGGTTTTTTGAAGAAGAGTTTGGAAAAAGGAATGAAATTCTTTGGCTTCCCGATGTGTTTGGGTACTCAACTGCCCTGCCACAGATTATGAAAAAATGTGGGATTTGCTATTTCATGACGACAAAGATCAGTTGGAATGAATTTGACAAAATGCCTTGTGATACGTTTATGTGGGAAGGAATCGACGGAACACAAATATTGACGCACTTTAGCCCAAGTAGAGATTTTGGTATGGGAGCAAAAGAAGGAAGTGCAGAGACGGAGCATTTTACCACGTACAATGCGATGTTGAATCCTTCTCAGGTTAAGGGCAGCTGGCAGCGCTACAGTCAAAAGTACTTAAATGATGAGGTTCTCATGTCCTACGGATGGGGAGATGGGGGAGGCGGCCCAACCAAAGAAATGCTGGAAAATCAACGGAGAATGGAGCAAGGAATTCCAGGATGTCCGAATACAAAACAATCGCATGCCTTAGAGTTCTTCCAGCAATTGGAAAAGGATGTCGCAGGAAGCAAATATCTTCCGAAATGGGTAGGAGAGCTTTACCTTGAATACCATCGTGGAACCTATACCTCAATGGCAAGAAATAAACGCTATAACAGAAAGTCCGAGTTTGCCTATCAAAATCTTGAATTCTATCGCACACTTGCAGAGAAGCTGCTTGGAATGGAATATCCAAAACAGCGATTGCAGGAAGCCTGGGAAGTAATCTTAAGAAATCAGTTCCACGATATTTTGCCAGGTTCAAGTATTAAGGAAGTATATGAAGATTCTAAGATTGAATATGAAGCAATCCTTTTATTAAGCGAGAAATTAACAATGGAAGCATTGGAGGCACTAGCAGAAGAAGTCTCTGGAGAACAAGGGGATATTGTAATTTTTAACCCCAATAGTGTTTCAGTAAAAGCACCAGTCTTGGTGCCTATTAATGAGCATGGAGACAATCTTGTCTTATATGATGGAGCCAATGAGTATCCACTGCAAAGAACTAATGAGGGAATGCTTGCAGTAGTATCAAAGATGCCAGTAAAAGGATATTGGACGATGAAGCTTAAAGTGTCCGATGTAAAAGCACCAGTCATGACCATTTCTACTTCGCAAATTGATACCCCATTCTTCCAGATAACATTAAATGAAAAGGGACACTTTATAAGTATTTACGATAAAAAATGCCAGCGTGAAATCATTCCTAAGGGACAGTGCGCCAATGTGATAATGACCTATGAAGATAAGCCGCATAACTTTGATGCATGGGATATTAATAATTATTATACCGAAAAGTCCTGGCCACTTGATGCAGTTTCGGCAATCGAAGTTATTGAAAACGGACCTGTTCGCGGTTGCATAAAAATTGAACGCCCCTATCTGGAATCTACCATTACCCAGTATTTATATTTCTATCCCGATCTATATCGGATTGATATTCGAAATGAAATTGATTGGCGGGAGTCTCAGATTTTGGTGAGGGATTACCTCCCTGTTGATATTCATACCAATGAAGCAACCTATGAGATTCAGTATGGAAATGTGAAGAGACCTACGCATTACAATACCTCCTGGGATTTCGCAAAATTTGAAGTCTGTGCACATAAATGGCTGGATGTTAGTGAAGATGGCTATGGAATCAGCATTCTTAATGACTGCAAATATGGCTATAATGTGCATGATGGCGTGATTGGATTGTCTATGTTAAAATCAGCAATCTATCCGAACCCCGATGCCGATAAAGAGCATCATACCTTCTGGTATTCCATCTGCCCACACGAAGGAGACTTCCGCGAGGGTGACACCGTTGCCAAGGCCTATGTGTTTAACAACCCGTATAAGGCAGTAGTTAAGAAAAAGGAAGCGTCAAAACTACAGGGAAACTTCAGTTGTCTGTCAGTGGATACCGATCATGTAGTCGTTGAGGTGGTAAAGCAGGAAGAAAATGGTAGTGATACGATTATTCGACTTTATGAATGTAATAACCGACGTGGAAAGGTAACCCTGGATTTTGCGTTTGCAGTGGATCGCATAACGGAATGTAATCTGTTAGAGAAAGAGGACATTTTACTGGAGCATGACGGTCATAAGGTGATGTTTGAAATAAAACCGTATGAAATTAAGACGTTTAAGGTTCGTTTTCAAGCATAAATAAAGTGGATGAAGTAAAAAAGTCGCTAGAGAAATCTAGCGGCTTTTTTACAAAGAAAACAACTAGGATAAAACGAGAGCGTGTGGTAAAATGAACTAAAAAATAGAGAGGATGGATCTTTATGGAACCTTCAAAGAGAGACTGGAAATTGTTTCGAGATAAAATAGGGGAGTGGCAAGAAGCATATATGGAAAAACTTATCGCAAACTATATTGAATATTTAAACAGTGATGTCCTTGCATCTACCAAGTTTTGGGAAATGGAAGCGCGTATAAAGCGAGATAAGAAAAGTCCGGGTGTATGCATAGAGCTTCGGAAAGGCGATATGTTATTTGATATTGTCCGTCTATTAAAGGATGGCGTAATAAGCTTTGATGACTTAGAGGAATTTTCAGAGGAACTAAAGGAATACATTGAATTTTTGCAAAAAAGATTGAGTTAAAGAAACCTGTTAATATCAAATGAGTTGCTAGGCTATGATAAAAATGTAATAACTTTCAATTGACAATATGGTATATATGCCATATGCTAAATGTAACAAGAGAGGAAGACAGTGGGCAAATTTACGATAGAGTTTTATGAGAGAGAAAATGGTGATGTACCAGTAGAAGAATTCTTGCTTACCCATGGCAAAAAGATAGGTGCAAAAATTCTTGGTATCATGGGTATACTAAAGGAAAAGTTGGAACTGATATTTCCAGAGCGTTATATTTCTTTAATTATAAAGAAAAGATAATCTTCACAAATGGATTTGTTAAAAAACGCAGAAAACGCTTAAGTCAGAGAAAGTATGGCTAAATTATATTGAAGCAATTATTTAGAAAGGTGTGAGAAGAACGAGAAAATATGATGATTTTCTGGCAGAACAGTTAAAGGGTGAAGAGTTTAAAAAGGATTATGATAATCTGCTACCAGAGTTTGATGTGATACGCGCAATTGTGGATGCAAGGGTGTCTCAAAATCTTACGCAGAAGCAATTGGCAGAACGCAGTGGAATTAATCAGGCAGATATCAGCAAGTTAGAAAATGGAACTAGAAATCCATCCATTAACCTGTTAAAAAGATTGGCGGATGGAATGGATATGGCACTGAAGATTGAGTTTGTTCCAAAAAAGAATTTAGAAATATAAGCTTATTTAAATAAAAAAGGAAAGGTGCTGTTTAGAGTATACATGGGTACTTTGGATTTATGATGAAAGGGAAGGAAGGTTGTTAATGATAAAGAGTATAAAATTTATTGATTGGAAAAGTTATGAAAGTAGTACACTGTATATTGACCCGTTGACTATTCTAATCGGAACAAATTCTAGTGGTAAGTCAAATGTAATAGATGCTTTGATTTTTTTGAGCAGAATATCAAATGGTGTAGGAATTTATCAGTCAATCAGTGGCGACATTTCAATGGCTTCATTACGTGGTGGAATAGATTGGGTTTGTAGAAGAGGGAAAAGTAGTTTTTCATTAGAATTGGTAATGGAATATAAGGAAGTGGAGTATGAATATCTTATACGTGTAGAAGTGGAAACTACGAAAGCACTTGTTACAGAGGAAAGGCTTATTCAAAAAGGTTCAAAGTCTGCAAGATTCTTTTATACATCTCTATGTGATGATAAATTGTTAAATATTCCCACATATTTTTGGACAGGAAAACAGGGAAAAGGTCAAAACTTTGAATTAAGTAGAAATACATCGATTCTATTTCAAAGTAAATCATTACAATTAAAGAAAAAAGAAATAGTTGAAGTTACAACATATTTATCTAATTTGTTAGGAGGAATTTTTGTCCTAGATCCGATACCCAATCATATGCGTGATTACTCACAATTATCTGAAAATTTAATGTCAGATGGTTCAAATATAGCAGGGGTACTAGCGGCGCTGAGTGATGGAAAAAGGGCTGAAACAGAAAAAGTATTAACTTATTATTTGAAACAAATTCCAGAAAAAGACATAGAAAAAGTTTGGGCGGAAAGAATAGGAAAGTTTAATACAGATGCAATGCTTTATTGCAAAGAAGGTTGGAAAGAAGATGATGAAGAATGTGTTGTTGATGCCAAAGGTATGTCCGATGGTACACTCAGATTTTTGGCAATTATTACAGCAATACTAACCAATGATAAAACGAAATTAATCGTTATCGAAGAAGTTGATAACGGCTTACATCCTTCAAGAGCAAGAGTTCTATTGAATATGCTTAAAGAACTTGGCATTAGCAGAAATATTGATCTTGTTATTACAACACATAATCCAGCGCTTCTTGATGCCGCAGGAACAGAGATGATTCCATTTATCACAGTTGCGCATAGAGGGGATCAGGGACACAGCGAATTAACTCTTTTGGAAGATATAAATGATTTGCCAAAGTTAATTTCCATGGGCAATATTGGTGAATTGGCAACAAATGGAAAAATAGAATCTGCTCTTGCAAGAGGGGAGAATGCATAATGAAAAAAATATTAATAATAGATACGAGTATTTTGTGCGTTTATTTAAAAGTCCCAGATATGGATGATTGCGGCTCAGATGTAGATAAATGGGATTATTGCAGAGTATCGCAGAAAATTGATGATGAAATACAAGATAATAGTACATTAGTTTTGCCTATGGCGACATTAATTGAAACAGGAAATCATGTAGCACATGCAAATGGTAATCGTTTTGATGTAGCTTTGAAATTGTCTGAAATAATTATTAAAGTTGCAAATGAGGAAGAACCTTGGGCAGCGTTTACATTTCAACGTAAATTATGGGATGAAGATGGACTAGTTAAGCTTGCAAATAGTTGGCCGATTTTAGCGGCACAAGGAATATCAATTGGAGATGCAACAATCAAGGATGTTGCAGAATATTATGCGCAATCTGGATATAATGTAGAAATATTAACAGGAGATGCTGGTTTAAAATCGTATCAACCAGTTTCTAGGGATATTCCTGTTCCAAGAAGAAGAAGGTAATTACATAATGAATACATAAGTCGAAAAAAAGCAAATTTATATCGAAAAGCGGTAAGAATAACACTGTCGTAGAAATGGCGTAAAATCGAGTATTTATAAGGAGTTAATAGAGATGATAAAAGTTTTATTCGTCTGCCACGGCAAGAAACTGTACTTTTGCCTGAAATGCCTTAAAATCAAGGCTTTTTGGGAATGAGAATGGTATTTGTACCCCCATTGTACCCCTATTTTGCGCGAGTGTACCGCGACAACCTAAAAGCAAAGCTTTCGGGTTGGAATTTGTTAACCGGACTGTCCTCGATAAAAATGAATATGATTTGTGGTGAAAGAAGTTCCTGCGGGGAGGAGAGAAATGCTGGCAGGATGCTTTGGTGCAGAGTATAAAATAGTCACCTTGCACTCATAATATCCATATGCAAGATGCTTGCAAATAGATTGCTATATGAATATATTGCGTATGAATTGTTGGTACCTGAAACAGCTGCCGGACAATGGTTGCATTGTTCGGAACGATAGGAAATAGCAATACAAGTTGTAGGCAGGTGGCTACCCAGGAGCAGATGGACCGATTTTGAAAAACTCTGTATCAATTTTCTTTACAGATAAACATTGTTCATAGATTTATGGTATAATCAGTTTAAGCGCTTGAATAAAGGAGGTCCATAAACTGGAGGCGGAATTTAAACAATGCCGGAAGCTGCTGAATGCTATCGGGGATGAGAACAGCCAGCACCTTATATGCGTCATGATGAATATGCCGATTGATGGCGGCCTTGTATTGGAGATTGTCGAGCAGACGCATCATCCGGGCTGCCATTCCTTGATATGAAAAAGATTACAAGGGAGTCACTTAAGAAAGCCGAAAAACCTTCAATACGGTGACAGAACACAAAACCACGGGCAATACAAAAACCCATATACAAAGATTTGAACTAATCAGGCCAGGACAGTTTTATTTTGATGCCTGCTACAACCCGTCCAAGACCGCATTCCTGAAAAATGCTGAGAAGAAGGGCTGCAAAATCCTGAATGGTCTTGGTATGTCCAGTTCCAGAGGGCTGCTCAGATCGAATTATGGACCGGACAGAAGGCTCCACTGGATGTGATGCGAAAAGAATTAAAGGAGATTATCCGGGAAGAAAATGAGAAGGCGCAGACGGAATGATTCTGTAATTCCGTCACTTCATGGGAGATAAATGTTATAGTGAATAGAGAAATGCGATAGCGTAGTAAGCAATAATTTCAGATGATCCAGGTTTGATCAGAGAGGAGAAGAATATGAACAACTATTGTATGATCCAGAACTCCAAAACGTTTGCATTTTCCGCAGAGAATCCAACCGGTGTACGCGCAGGTGGTTCCCAGGGCGGTGACTGCACCAAGCTTCGTCCGACCGTGACGATTCCTGCAGGGGAAACCGTAACTCTGGTAGATGCTGCAGGACCGGGTGTGATCCAGCATATGTGGTTTACCGGATATGTCGGGCACCATTTTATCATCCGTATGTATTGGGATGATCAGGAATATTCGTCTGTGGAAGCTCCGCTCTCTGCATTCTTCGGATGTGCATATGATGAAAATTTCGTGGACCGGGATGGCAAATATCCGGTGTTGAATTCTGCCATGATGCTGGTAGCTCCTGGTCGCGGCTATAACAGCTATTTTGAGATGCCGTTCCATAAGAGAGCTCGGATCACGATGGAAAACCGTGGTGACAAGGATGAAAATCTCTATTATATTATCACCGGAGCTTATCAGGAGATTCCGGCGGAGGCTGGTTATTTCCATGCCACCTATCGCCAAGAGCACCCGGTTCAGAAGGGTCGTACCTACACAATCGTTGACGGAATCGAAGGCAGGGGACAATTTGTTGGTGTGACTCTGGCAACTGGTATGAATGGCAACAATACCTGTTGGGTAGAAGGCGAAGCCCGCATGTATCTGGACGATGATCCGTATCCGTCTATCCACTATACCGGAACTGAAGACTACTTCGGCGGTTCCTATGGATTTGGAAATGACATCATCATCAAGAGCTATCAGACCTTCAGCGGTTTATATACCGGCATGTATGCAATCTATGGAGACAACCGGGAATTCTATAACGGACAGCAGAGATTCCTGCTGTATCATTTCCATATTGCAGACCCGATCCGTTTTGAGAATAAGTTTCGTATGACACTCGACAACATGGGCTGGACCGGACCGCGTTACGATGATTACACAAGTGTTGCTTATTGGTATCAGACCCTGCCGTCCGCACCGCTGATGCCACTGCCGACAGATGCAGAGATGTGTATGAGATAATAGAACCAGATTGGAGATGTCAGATAGATTGGTTTTAACCTTGCGACACGTCGCATCGGTTATATCGGACTGACATCAGAGATTTGCCGGAAAGGATAGAGGTATTATGTTACTGGAAGAGAAGTTTTTGGAATTTCATCGTTATGCCAGCAGCCACAATCTGCCGCTGGAAGCTATCAGTGTCGGAGATGAGAACAAGGTACTCTGTGAGATGCACTACGCAGCAAATGCACCGAGAAATATTTATTCACATACCAAGAGTTTTACGGTAACAGCAGTTGGACTCGCAATGGAAGAGGGAAAACTAAGCCTGGAAGATCATGTGGCGGAAGTGTTTAAAGATAAACTTCCTTCAAATCCGGATCCAAATCTGGAGAAGATTCAGTTGAAACATCTGCTCTGTATGTCCAGTGGCTTTGGTAAGGCACTTCTGATGAATGCGGACAGACGTCCGGGCGTCGGCGCACCGGATTATGAGAAATATATGATGGCACAGCCGGTTCCTGTGGAGCCAGGCAGTGCATTCTGCTATTCCTCTGCCGACAGTATTCTGGCTGCTCATATGGTAGAACGGGCCGTTGGCAAGCGGATGGGAGAGTATCTGTATGAGAAGGTATTCCAGCCCCTTGATATGGGATGGCCGCTCTGGGAGCATGATCCACAGGGACATCCGAATGGCGGCGGAGGTATGTATCTGACTTGTACCGAGATGATGAAACTGGGACAGCTCTATCTGGCTGAGGGTAACTGGAAGGGCGAGCAGATTGTCAGCAGGGACTGGGTGCAGGAGGTGTCCACCCCGAAATTTACCTTCGAGCCATCTGCAGATCTCTGGCATGTAGGATATGGCTATCAGTTCTGGATCAGTCCATATCCAGGATCCTATCGTGCTGATGGCGCATTCGGACAGATTACAACGATTCTCCCAGAGAAGGGATTGGTTGTTTCCATCCAATGTCCGGAGCGAGGTAATTTCGATCAGGTGAAACGTGCGCTGCATGAACATTTTCTGATGGAATTGTAAGAATAGACTTGCAACAATATGCTATAATTTGCCCAGAAACCGCACTTTTGGCTGAAAAGGCTTAAAATCAAGGCTTTCAGGGAATGTGGATGGGATTTGTACCCCCATTGTACTCCTATTTTGTAAAACAGTAGGATCATCAACCGGACTTCCCTCGATAAAAAAGAATATGATTTGTGGCGAAAGAAGTTCCTTCGGGGACTTCTTTTCACTTACATAAAAATGTCGGTTTGAATGTCGGTTAAGTGTCGGTTTGTTTATGATATTTGACTGCAATACATATTATGTGGTTGTACTTTTAATAATAATTGTATACCTTACCTAAATATGCATAGAAACCAGGTTGATTATAAAGAAATAACATAAAATATGTTATTATGAATGAAATTATGTTACAAGGAGATGTCATATGCAAAAGCAATTAGAGCAGTATTTCGGCTGCAAAGTAAAAATAGCAGAATATAAGAATAAATTACAATTGCCGATTTTTATGACTATGCGTGACATTATGATGGTTGAAATATATGGTGTTAACATTGCAATAATTGATGTAGTGAAGGAAATGGAACTAAACTGTCCCCTTTGTCAAGGACAAGCGAACGCAGATGATGACAGCATAAAAAATGTAATAAATAAATTGTTCTAATTTTTATAATGCAATCATGTCTATCTAGAAAATGCTTTTACCTATCCCTTAGGAACTAAGGGCGCACTTCTATACCTACTTAGTGGCAGGTATTGGTGCGCCTTTTCACATGCGAAAAGGAATTGCGGGAATTCTCCCGGACAAGCCTTCGCCTTGTGATTATTTTTTCTTCCTGCCACGGCCATTGCCTCTTACCGGCTTACATAAATCTGAGTAGCGTTGCAGGATATCGGTAAAGGTCTTGAATTCATAAGGATCCATTTTCGTAAAATTAATTTTGAAAAGTTTACTGTACATAATCATCTGTGCCTGAGTGGCATTGTCTGTTTTCTTGAGTTCTTCAAAAGTACCAAGCATATCTTCAACCGGAGTAATCGGATCTCCGGTATCGGAATCCTTTTCATGAGTGTCTCTTAAATCCTTTGCGATTTTTGCAATATCATTTCCAAGCAGATTATTAAAATAATTGTCTTCATTAATGGAAGCGGCAACCAAGGTTTTCATATAATGGTCACTGTCAGGAATACCGTTATTTTGTAACCGGAGCCTGGTCTGCTCAATCATGGTATTCATATTTCGAATCTGCATTCCAGCCAGATTGTCAACATATATTTCAAAGTCGGAAAGGAAGTTCTCAAATTCCGGATGCTTTATCATTTCGCATATTAAACGCACATTCAGTTTGCCACTTTTTATTAAATCTATGGTGGTATCATCTAAGCCTAATTCATCTACTGGGAAGGAATGATGTTCACGATTTTCTGTAAGCCCCAATAAATAATCAGAAGAGACACCATAAAAATCAGCCAATATTACAATTGCTTTATGTGTGATTTCTTTATAGTCATCTGTTTCATAATTGCCGAGGGCGGCTCTGGATAATCCGGTTTGGTCTGACAGTTCTTGTAAGGACAACCCACGTTCAATTCTTAAATCTTTCAATTTTTCCTGTATTGATAATTTACACTTCAAAATCTATTTTCCCCCAATGTAATCAATAGTGCATTCTTAAATGTATATAACAAAAATTATATCAGAACAACAGTTCGAAATAAAGTGCTATTTCTAAAAACATGGATATTTTTATTTTTCAGTAGTATTTCCTACTTTTTGGATATACGGGATAAGGCCTGTGATTTTGAGAAAATCAGTTTATGACAACTGAATGAGCATTCCAAATCACTACCGTATCGGGGAAGCTAAGCGATGATCTGTAAAGGCAGGGAGCGAGCCAAGAACGTGATAACGGCACAGTCCAAAACAGTCTATGAGGCTAAAGAACCCAGAGGTTACCTGCCAGGAATTGATTTGGGGAGATGACAAAGAACACGAACAAAATGAAATGTGGGAGGAAATACAGATGACAGAAAACAAGAATCTTGAAGAACTTCGAAATGAGCTGGGACAATCAAAACAGGAGAAGATCCAGTTGGAGCATCAGATCCAGAGAAAGAAAAATCAGCTTTCCTATCGGGAAAACTTTAGCCGTAAGGAACGCAGCCACAGATTGATTGTTTGTGGAGCTATCTTCGAAAAGTATTTTCCAGTGGTGAAAGATTTATCGGAAAAAGAATTGAGCGAGGTATTAAGTTCTGTAAATGTTACAGCATTTGGCAGGGAACTTGATGGAGCTATTGAACAGATGCGAAAGGAATTGACTGAGTAATGGCATTATATCATTTCCATGTATCAAGGGTGCTTAGAGGCAGAGGACAGTCCTCTGTTGAATCAGCAGCTTACCGAGCTGGTGAGAGATTAGAAGATCGTTATTATGGAAAAATTGCTGACTACACTGCCAAAGGTGGTGTGATTTGTAGTGAAATTTTAGCTCCGGACTATGTTCCGGAGCCTTTTCATAATAGAGAGTACTTGTGGAATGCGGTGGAAGAAATCGAAAAGCATCCCAAAGCTCAGTTGGCATATAGCTTTGATTTTGCATTGCAGAATGAATTTTCTCTTGAAGAAAATATTACAATTGCAAGACAGTTTGTACTGGAGAATTTTGTGGCAAAAGGAATGATTGTTGATATGGCAATTCATGATCCTGATAAGGGCGAAGGTATACCTAATCCCCATGTGCATGTAATGTGCCCAATCCGTCCGATGAATGAGGATGGCACTTGGGGAGAAAAACAAAAGAGAGAATACTTATTTGATTTGGATGGAAATCCTATCTTCGATGACTACGGAAAACAAAAGTTCAATGCAGTACCTACAACAGATTGGAACAGACCGGAGGTGTTAGAACAATGGCGAAAAGCATGGGCGAACCTGGTAAATTCAGAATTTGAAAAACATGGGATGGAGAGTCGGATTGATCACAGAAGTTATGCGGAACAGGGTGTTGACTTGATTCCACAGATCCATGAAGGTCCGCATGTGAGAAATATGGAAGCAAAGGGATTTGTTACAGCAAAGGGTGAATTGAACCGTTGGATAAAGGAAATCAACCAGGGGATTATCGCTCTATCTAAACATCTTAAAGACATTGTTTCTAATATTACCGAGCTTATTCGATTGATTGCTGAAAAAGAATCAGAACCACAACAGCTGAATCTTGCAGGGTACATTAATTCCTATTTTGTGAAAAGAAGTGAAGTGGCAAGTACATTTTCTTATGGCAGGCAGAAAGCAAAAACTACGAATCTGAAAGTACAGGCAAATGTAGTTAATTATCTTTTGGTAAATCAAATAACTACATTGGAAGATTTTCAACTATATGTTGCAAAGAAGCAAAGGGATATTCGTACACTGAATAAATCAATGAAAACAAAGTCTGTCAGAATGAAAGAGCTTAAAGATTTGATTCGATACGGAGAATGGTATAGAGATGCACAACCAGTATTAAGGGAGATCTGTTCTACCAAGAATGTCAAGAGAAAAACTGCAATTAAGTCTGAAAATGATTGGTTGCTTCGCAGATATCATATAGCAAAGCGCGTCTTATTCGAGGAGAAGCAGATTGACAAGGTGGATGTTAGCCGATGGAAGAAAGAATTGACATCTATTCAGGATTCTTATCAAGAAGAATATGCTGCTTATAAAGAATTGTTAGCAGAAACAAAGACTATGCGTGACATCAATCGATATATTGATGATGCAATCCGTAGCACGAATCCAAGAAAAAAGGAGGAGCCGATTCGATGAATGTATTTGAAACCGTAAGAAATAATGTGAAAGCGATTGATGTAGCAATTATGGCAGGT
>JASKJZ010000139.1 GCA_030154385.1 Clostridiales bacterium | reverse complement strand
CCTAGCGAGCGGAAGTTATTCTGCTAGCTTTGGTAAGCTGATGAAGATACAATAGGAAAATCCTATCAGGTAAGGTCTAACCAACCGCCTGTACCGAGTCCTTGGAGCCGAAGTGGTAACACTAGGTTTAAGCGTAGGACAGGGAGCAACAGAGCCGAAACGAAAGTGAAGTGATTGAGCTGGGAAATAATTATCTAGTGGGATTAGGTCGATGCGTTCTTTATCGTAGCAGACAACATCTCTTAACACGTTATGGTGAGAGTTAAGAGACTACCCCCAGTCTGAGAACTTGGCGAGGTTGATGATAAGTACTTTATCGGAACAGCTGAGGTTCTGTCATATCCTCACTCTGAGGTATGGAAGTTGAATCAAAGAAATGCGACAGACAACCAAATGTGTGACAGGAAGTCCGATTCGCTCATAGTACCAAAGAAACCTGTGAAAGCAGATGGAGGGAAGGGGCGGACACTTTATAGCTTTAGGTAAAGCGCGATTGTGCAGACATAGGAGAGCTGAACAACATGATTAACGAGTTACTTGGAATACAATTTAATATCGCAAAGGCAGACAGAACTGACCATAAGGTGCAGAACCTAGCATCCTACATCAATAAAGATACGCTTTTAGCCATACATAAACAAATGGATGGAAAGAAAGCAAAAGGAATGGATGGAACATCAAAAGAAGAGTATGAGGTAAATCTGGAAGCAAACATTGATAATCTGGTGAAGAGGATGAAAAATGGGAGCTATAAGCCTAATCCGATAAGACGAGTGTATATACCTAAGGATGGAAGCAACAGAATGAGACCACTAGGAATATCCTGTTATGAAGATAAGCTAGTAGAGAATGCAATAGCACAGATCCTGACAATGATATATGAACCAAAATTTTACAATGAAAGTTTTGGTTTCAGACCAAACAGAAACTGCCACCAAGCAGTAAGGGAAATCATAGAAGATGTACAGTATAGGAAAACAAACTATATAGTGGAAGCGGATATAAAAGGCTTCTTTGATAATGTAGACCATAACTGGATGATGAAATTCCTAGAACATGACATTGCAGACAAGAGGTTTCTAGAACTAATAGAGAAGTTCTTAAATGCGGGGATTATGGAAAATGGGAAATACTTAGACAGTGAACGGGGAACCCCGCAGGGCGGTTTATGCCTAGCTCGGCATAAACCGCCTTATGTGGAGCTAGATGTTATGCCGAGTTATTATTAGTTCAGTGGCTAAATATCTGTATTTACCACATTTTAACTCGGCATAATTATTCATCACTTGAGTGAGTTTAGAAAGTCCATCAAATCTTTATCCTTGCTCCAATCAGGCAAATTTTCGATTTGATGATTACAGAGTACCAATAAATGCGGTGAATTATCAGTCTGTTATTCAAAAATTTGTCGGTCTACACTATAAGGTTGAGGGGATAATTCATGCTGGTATCAAAAGGTTATGCCGAGATAAAACCAAAGCAATGGGCATATCTTATGAGCTTATTAAGATTAACTCGGCATAACGTTTATCTCCACATAAGGAAATGGAGCAAGTCCAGTTCTTGCAAACGTATATTTGCATTACGTATTGGATAACTGGTTTGATGTAATTGTTAAAAGACAATGCGAGGGGCAAAGTTTTCTAATACGCTATTGTGATGATTTTGTATGTTGTTTTCAAAACAAGAGGGAAGCAGAGGTTTTCTATCAAAGACTACAAGAAAGGTTCGGAAAATACGGACTGGAACTGGCAATGGAGAAAACCAAGATACTTGAATTTGGGAGGTTTGCCAGGCAAAACAGGGAAAGACGAGGAGAAAGTAAACCAGATACCTTTGATTTCCTTGGCTTCACATTTTATTGTGGACTGGATGGAAAGAAAAGCTTCTTTCGATGTCGAGTAAAGACGAGTAAGAAGAAATTTCGGAGCAAAATTAAGGCTATGAAAGAGTGGATTAAAGCCCATAGAACAATTCCATTAGAAAAGATATTTAAAACGATAAATGCGAAATTAAGGGGACACTATCAGTATTATGGGGTCACCGATAATACGAAGGAGGTAAAGAACTTTCTCTCGCAGACAAAATGGTTGTTGTTTAAATGGCTTAATCGTAGAAGCCAGAAGAAAAGTTATACAATTGATACATTCTTCAATGGCTTGCTGCGAACTTTCCCATTACTAGAACCAGAAATCAAGGTTAGTCTGTTTTATAGATAATAAATGAATGTAGAGTGAAAAGCCGTATGCCTTAATAGGGCACGTACGGTTTTGAATAGGGGCTTGGGCGCGCAAGCGCTCATGACCTACTAGAGAAGCTCATATACTTTACTCATGAAGGACAGTGCATAAAAGGGAGCATCCGAGGCATGATCATAAAAATCAAGTGCCAGATCCTTGATCCGATTCGTCACTTCTGGTATATGAGGATTATAAAAAAAAGAGCCTTTTCCAATCCAGGATTCGATAAAGGGAAGAGAAAAGAGGATGGAGATACCGCGAAAATGATCACTTGGATTGACATAGCGAGAGGAATGAAGCTGACTGCTATTGACAATCATCCAATCATCTTCAATAAAATGAAAGTTATCACTTCCGATATTGAAGGCCAAGTGCCCTTCAAAGGTAATCAGAAGCTCGATGCTGCGATGCCAATGCAAGGGTGCCCATATGTATTCGCCAGCCAAGTCGTGCCGATACAGTTTGACAGGCAACTGATCGAAAGTATCATTAAAGGATTCGTAAAGTTTAGCCATATTGCACCTCCTGAAACTAGTATAACATTTGATACCAGGGTATGCAAAAAGAAAAGTGAAAATAAGAAAGGATGGGATTTGTATGGAATGGAAAACTTCCTGGAGCTATCTGCCAATTGATTATGGAACCACGATTGGAACCATAGAAAATATCACACAAAAAACAACGGTTTGGAATAACTTAAACGCCGAAAAGATAAAAATCCGCTTCTCGAATCAATATGGAAGGGAAGACCTGGTGATTGAAAAGGCAATACTTCTGGTCGACCAAAAAAAGGTGCCGCTGACGTATAAAGGGAGTACGAAAATTACAATAGGATCGTTGGAAAGCTTCTATAGTGATGAGTGCATGCTGTCAGTTACCGCGGGACAAAAGCTTGAAATACGGCTTTATATAAAAGAGAAGACAAAGATACAATCTGCATGCTCCACCTGGGCAGCAAAAAGCTGGCAGACGGTTTATGGTCTGGACGGTGATTTTACAGAGAACGATGCCTTTACGCCGGTTGAAAGCAGAGCGGTATTTCCCTATGTGGAGGCAGATGTGAATAAGGCAAATATCGTGTTTGGCATATCGGAAATCAAGGCTTTTACAAGGGATACCGTTCGAACGATTGCTCTTTTTGGGGATTCGATTACCCACATGTCCTACTACAGTGATGCTTTGATGGAGAACCTATATCAGAACTATCCAGGAAGTGTAACCGTTATCAATCGTGGAATCGGAGGAAATCGAGTCTTACACGATGCCTCTGTCGTAAAGGATATGCCAGGAGAAGGAAAATGCTTTGGAATTGCCGCGACAAAGCGTTTTGTATCCGATGTCTACGATTTGGATTGTCCAGAGGATATTGTGATTTTAGAGGGCATAAATGATATGATGCATCCTTATGTATTTCAAAAGCCCGAGGAGATTGTGACGGCCAGGGATTTAGAGGGTGCAATCGAAGAATTTGTCAATGTCGCCCATGGAAGAGGAAGCCGCGTATATCTGGGAAGTGTTATGCCGTTTCGTAATGATTCGATGGAGTGGTTACCAGAGGCGGAGGGATGCAGGGTCTCTTTTAATGATTGGATACGCAAGCAGACCATAGCGGATGGAGTCATTGATTTTTCAAAGGCAATCGAAGAGGAGGAACGTCCGCAGTATATGAAAGAGGGATTCCATATTGGAGACGGTCTGCATCCTAACGAAGCGGGCGGGGCTGTGATGGCCAAGGCGGCTTATGAGGTCCTTTTTAAAACGAATTAGGAGGAAATGGCAATGCAGGAGCTAAAAATGAGATTTCCAGGAGGAAAGAAAAAGGCTTTCACGACCAGCTATGACGATGGTGTCAGACAAGACAAAAGACTCGTTGAAAAGATGAACCGTTATGGAATCAAGGGAACCTTTAATATAAGTGCTGGTTTTTTTGGGCGAGAGGGAAGTGCTGTAATCGATGGCTTTGCAACCAATATTGCAACCTTTTCTGCCTCTGAACTTAAGGAGGTTTATCAAGGACAGGAAATTGCGGCTCATGGTTTTACACATATGGATCTTACGAGCATTCCGATGGAGCTTGCCTCGTATCAGATAATCGAAGACCGAAAACAGCTGGAGCAAGTTACGGGCGCTTTGATAAAGGGCTTTGCATACCCATATGGGACGTATAACCAAAGGGTACGCAGCGTATTAAAAACCTGCGGTATTCATTATGCCAGAACCGTGAAGGCAACCAGAAGCTTTGGAATGCCTGAGGATTTTTTAGAGTGGCATCCGACCTGTCATCACAATGACCCGGAATTGATGTTAGTATTGGATCGTTTTTTGTTTGAGGAAAACCCCTTTTTGGAACCGCGCTTGTTTTATTTATGGGGTCATAGCTATGAGTTTGATCAGCGCTTAAATTGGGAGCTGCCAGACATTCTGTTTGAAAAGCTAGCCAGTCAAAAAGAAGAAATCTGGATGGCAACGAATGAAGAAATCTATCGTTACCGAACCGCTTATCTGCAACTAGAATATAGTGCGGAGGGTAATCTAATTTATAATCCGACGGCAGAGACGTTATGGTTTTCCCTGGATGGTAAGCCGCATACGATAAAAGCTGGGGAGACGTTTAGAAAGGAAGAAACGAATGGCTTTATTACAAATTAATTATTTTTCCGAAGCGTTGATGAAAATTACTACGTTTCATATCTATTTACCAAATGATCTGCAGCCAATGATGATGGAGGGGAATGCACATTATAAAAGAAAGACAAAAACTCTTTTTTTACTGCATGGATTTTCAGGTAATACAACCGACTGGATGACCAATAGCATGGCGCAGCAGCTATCACTTCAGTATAATCTGGCGATTGTCATGCCTTCTGGGGAAAATAGCTTTTATCTGGATGGAAAGGGAACTGGAAGAGCGTATGCCAGATTTCTTGGAGAGGAGCTGGTTTCTTATGTTTCCAAAACCTTTGGCTTGTCGAATCAAAAAGAGGATCTCTTTATTGGTGGATTGTCAATGGGAGGCTTTGGAGCAATTCGAACGGCTCTTTTCTATCACGAGACCTTTTCGAAGGCAGTTGCGTTATCCTCTGCACTGATTATTCACAATATTATGGGAATGAAACCTGGTGAGCGAGATGACATTGCGGATTACGATTATTATGTCTCTACCTTTGGAGATTTGACAAAGCTTTCGGAAAGTGTGAATAATCCGGAATATTTAATCAAGCGCAATAAAGAAGAAAATAGAGATATCCCTGCACTTTATATGGCATGTGGGACGGAAGACTTTTTGATTGAAGAAAATCGAAGCTTCCACGATTTCTTACAAAAAGAAGGAGTTCCTGTTTGCTATCAAGAGAGCCCCGGTATCCATGATTGGAACTTCTGGAATACATATCTGGAACCTGCCATACAGTGGCTACTTTTGTAACGGGTAGTAACCATAGAAAAAGAGATAAGAAATAAGAGATAAGAAATAAGGAGATAAACACGTGAAACAATCTATCATCGAACAAATCAATCAAGTAAAAGCATCCTGGAATCCACCCACGCAGTTAGATAAAATATGTGGAGGTGATATGCCAGGAGATCAGATAAAAATCGGGGAAGAGCATATATTGAAGGCTAATTTAATATTTAAAGAACTGCTTGAAAAGCTCCCCTCCGTCTTAGAAACCAGTAACGAGGAACGCGTAGTCCTTTGTGTATGTGGAGGCTCGGGTGTTGGGAAATCAGAAATTGCCTCCCTTCTATCCACCTACTTTACCGAAATTGGGATTGGAAGCTATACCTTGTCGGGAGACAATTATCCGTATCGCCTGCCAAAATACAACGATGCCGAGAGACTTCGTATTTTTCGCGAGAGCGGCTTACAACAGATGATACAGGATGGTTTTTATACAAAGGAGCATTTTGATTTTGTTCATCGCTTGCAACAGAAAGCGGACGATGCCAATCATTTACATATACCAAGTAATCCATGGTTTGCCTCTTACCTTGAAGGAGGAATCGGTGGATTAAAGGGATATCTTGGCACAAAGGCAGAAATTAATTTTGAACAGATTGAAAAAATTATATCTGAATTTAAGAGTGGAGAAGATAAGATCTGGCTCAAGAGAATGGGGCGTGAAGAGACCGAGCTTTGGTATGAAAATGTTGATTTTTCGAGTGTAAACGTGTTGATCATCGAATGGACACATGGAAACAGCGATTGTTTTAGTGGTGTTGATTTTCCGATTTTACTAAATAGTACACCGAAGGAAACCCTGGAGCATCGAAAGCTTCGAAATCGAGATGGAGGAACCGATAGTCCTTTCACTATGCGGGTCTTAGAAATCGAACAGGGAATGCTGCGGGCGCAGGCACATAAGGCGAAGCTTATCGTATCGAAGCAAGGCACGCTTTTGGACTATGAGGGATATTGCAAGCAAATGGAGGAAGAAAATGAGTAATACAAGAATGCACACCCATCCAAATGGAGCGATGCTTAATGCCTATCCTGACAGCATGGGCGGAACGCTATCGGATATCCTTGATTTTTTAGAGAAGCCAGAGCTCTT
>JASKJZ010000138.1 GCA_030154385.1 Clostridiales bacterium | reverse complement strand
TATTCTGCTAAATGGATCAAATGGATATGGTTGATGCTCGCCATTAGGCTTCTTGTACCGATTCATTTCGCTCCTTTTGCAGCACCATTTCAACTCAACTTACAAGATACAGATGGTGCGCAGAAAGTCGATCTTACGTCTAATGTTTCTTTGTCCGACCCGAATTTGGATTCCTATGAGAAAGCAGAAAGGGAAACGACGAAGAATACTATGTCTGAAAAGGCTGGAAAGCAAGAAAATAGAGTGGAAGCGAGGAAATTAAGTAAAAGAATTTCATGGGTAGAAGCTATGCTTTTTGTTTGGATGCTTGGCTGTGTTATATTTATTTTCTACCATTTGGTCGGCTATTGGCATTATAAGAGACAAATTCTGCGTTGGAGCCATCGGGCGCAGGAGCAAAATATACAAGCTGTCCTCTCTTTGGTTACGGGGGAATTGTCGCTTGCTTTTAACTTAGAGGTATTGATATGCGATCGAGCAACAAGCCCTTTATTACTGGGATTTATTCATCCTAAGTTAGTCATACCAATCGCTTGTTATACCGATCAGGAACTTTATTTTATTATGAAGCATGAGCTTTCACATTTCAAACGAGGCGATATTTGGTATAAATTTTTCTTCGTCTTTGTAAATGCAGTGCACTGGTTTAATCCAACGGTCTATCTGCTTCGGAAAGAGTCCTATCTCAATTTGGAGATGGTATGTGACGATGAGGTGGTTCGGAACATGTCGCTGGCAGATAGAAAAAGATATGGAGAGGTGATACTATCTTGTATTCGTCAGCAAAAGATGAGAAGAGTAGATCTGCTCACTGGTTTTAACGATACAAAAACATTAAAAATGAGGTTGAAAAATATTATGGACACGAGAAGGAAACGAAATGGAATTCTTATGCTGCTCTTTGTTCTGATTATAATCGCTGGGATGGGAACACTGCTTTCGGTTAATGGCAAAAAGCAGAAGAATACTGGTAGTCTCACCTGGTATGGAGAAAACGATTTGCGTCTCGAGTTAGGGGAGCTACCAGATCTTCCCATTAAAAATAGTCAAGGGTTTGATGCTTTTTTAAAAAGTGACAGTACCCTTGCATTACTCGCAGTATTGCCAGAAGCAGATATTCGACTATTTGGACGAAAGGAAAATGGGTTAGAAGACGAAACTTATACCTTGCATGGATTATATGTAATGCAGGGAAAAGAAATTCAGCGCTTGGATACAGATTGGGGTGTTTATGGAGAACTACCAACAATAGAGTATCAGGATTTTGATCGTGATGGAGAAAAAGAGTTGGCATTAATTGTTAAAAGTTCTAGTGGAACAAATCTGTCCATAAATGATTTACATATATTAGAGAAAAAAGAGGAAGGCGGCTGGACGGATCATGTCTTTACTTCGTTGGATTGGCAGAAGATAGTGAATGATAAAGTAAAATATCAGGTCGAGGAAGGCATATTGTCCCTTACATATGATGGAGAGGATATGGGATATCAAATAGATCTTGCAACATTCGAAGAGGAATGGGGTGAACGCTTGACCTCGGTGTTCTTTGGTAGTATTGGCGAGTTTGTATTTCAGAATGGAACGATTTATTTGAAGACACTTCCAACAGCTGAGGTAGGGGATTGGGTGACCCCTCAGTTTATCACAGAAGATTATATACAGTTCAATGTATTATATCAGGAAAATTTTGAGCTGATTCTTGACAATATGCGGTAAGATACTATTGTTTTTTTAATGTGGAATCGAGTAGTTGTATCATTCTGTTATCAATCATAATAAGTCCCTCTTCCTTCATATGCTTCAGTTCTCGAAATAATGAAGGCCGTTGTACCCCAAGATAGTCTGCCAATTGCTTTTTACTGACAGGAAGCAGGATGGTTTTTGATTTTTGCTCGATCGATAATAAATGCAAATATTGTAAGATATTTGCACGTAAAGACCGTTGCGTATACATCGAGATTTTTTGATTCATTCCCTGTGAGTTGGCAGAGATGCTTTTGATGAAATGCATTGTAAAGTGATAATCATGCAACAATCGTTCCACATCACGTTTTCTTATTCGTTGAAGTTCGCAATTTGCGGTACAGTAAATATTCATTGGATAATGATTTGCGTGACCAAATAAAAGGTTTGCCCCGATTATGCTGCCCTTTTTAAATTCAAATACAATCGTTTCACTCCCATTTGGAGATAGGCTGTAGGCAATCAGACTTCCAGACAGAACAATATCAAGGGTTAAACAAGAGTCTCCTTGCGAGTAAACCGTAGCACCCTTTGAATGTTTTTGAGAATTGAAGATTATTTGTTGCAAAAGAGTTTTATCCACTCCATCAAATAATTCTGCCATCTTTGTGTCCTCCTAGTCTAAAAGGTAAGTATTATGTATTATGATATCAAAAAGAAACATAGGTGTCTATTCCATCGAAGCTTTTTTTTATAAGATTATGATAAGAAATAAAAAGGAGTGATTCTATGGATATTTTTACACTAGCCGTTTGGATTTTAACAGGAGGTTTATTATTGTTTTTCTTTCAAAAGGATAAAAGAAGAACAAAAGACGCACTAAAAAAAGCATTTTTTATGGGGAAAGGAATGGCGGCCTCCATTTTTGCAGTGATTTTTGCTATCGGGTTGCTACTTGCAATCCTGCCTCCAGCAACCATTGCAAGCTTTATTGGTAAACAGAACGAAACACTTGCAATGATTGCAGCAGCGGGATTCGGAACCATTACCTTGATTCCGGCATTTATTGCATTCCCGCTGATTGGAACGCTGCGAAGCGCGGGTGTTGGAATTATGCCTTCCGTTGCATTTTTAACAACGTTAACGATGGTTGGAGTCGTGACGTTTCCGCTGGAAAAAAGAGAATTTGGGCGAAAATTTGCGATTACGAGGAATTTACTAAGTTTTGTTTTTGCACTTGTGATTGCATTTGTGATGGGGGTGGTATTATGAATAATCGAATGGTATTGTGGATGAAACATAATATTTTTTTGGAGTGCATACTAGGAATCTATGCTGTAATATTCTTTTCATATCCTAAAATCGGCATACAGGCAATTTATAATAGTGGCTATTACATAAAAGAAATGCTGATGATTATGCCAGTTATTTTTATTCTTACCGCTTTATTAGATTCTTTTGTACCAAAGGAAATGATTCTTAGAACCTTGGGTAAGGAAGCCAAGCTTAAGGGTGTATTCTTTTCTTTTTTGCTGGGCAGTATATCAGCAGGTCCCATTTATGCAGCTTTTCCAATCTGTACAATGCTGCATAAAAAAGGAGCGACGATCCGAAATCTCATAATTATAATAAGCTCTTGGGCAGTTGTTAAAATACCAATGTTAATTAATGAAGCAAAGTTTCTTGGTCTAAAATTTATGCTTGTGCGTTGGGGGTTGACCATACTATCAATTTTGCTGTTTTCCTTTCTGGCAGGTCTCATTGTAAAGGATGATGACTTGCCTCGAGAAAAAGAAGAACAGAAAATAGGTGTTACCATTAATCGAACTGCTTGTATGGGATGTACCGTCTGTACCAAAAAATATCCAGAACTATTCGAAATGGATGGGAAAAAAGCACGGGTAAAGGAAGTCAAAGAAGTCGAAATGGAACGCCTGTTGGAGACCATTTCATCCTGTCCAGTAAAAGCAATTGATAATGCGGTTAGCTCCATACAAAATACTACCGTTTATATTGACCAGTGATTCTTCCAGTTTGCACAATATGTCCATCTACAGCCAAAAGAAGCTCTCTTTTTTTGGCTGTACTTTTTAAAGCAAGAAAACAATCCAGTACATAAAAGTCAAACTGATAGCGATGCATCTTTCGTATAAAGATGGGTTGCTTTGGTCCACGATATCGATTTTTCCCATATCCGATGCCTTGTTTTGCATTGCCTAACTTTTCTACAATTGCTCCATAGGATATATTCTCAGGTATTTGTGTCATACTAGGGATATTCCATATAATCCAATGATTGTATGCATCAAGAAAAGGAATATCCAAATCGTCCATTACAATCGCAATGGAAACTGCATCCTTAGAAAGACCTTCGAGATGGAAAGCGGGAGAGGCATCTTCTCCAAAATCTGTGTGTTTTTTTGGAATCCATCCATTATCTTGAAAGGATGGACTGCTTACGTTTAGTTTGTTTTTTTGACCAAAGGTGGTAGTCATTCTTTTTATCTCCTATCATTTCTATAATTTTTTTCAAAGTAAGAAACGTGAATTTTTAACTCTTTCCTTAACAGTTCCTTCTCTTGATTCAGGGTGTGGTACATAAAAAAAGGTGCATATAGTTCCATCGCATAGATTTTTGGATTACCTGGTTTTAAATACTCATTTACCATCAGCTTTTCAAAAAGTAAAGCAAGATCATCTAAGATGGAATCGATGAAAAATTTTCGATAAAGCTGAGCCATCTTTTCATTCTTAAATTGTTCCAAAATAAGGAGTCTTCGAAATAGAACAATCCACTCATCCTCTGTTTGAAATTCAAACATGTCCATACAAATCTTCTCTGCATCCTCCCAACAGATATGACTAAAATCGATTGCTTGGCGCTTACTAAGAAAGCGTTCGGTACAGATTGCAACAATTGTATCAAGAATTTCCTGTTTGTTTTTAAAGTGCTTGTAAATAAGAGCATCCGACCCATGAACGGCCTTTGCAATCATACGAGTAGAAACTGCCTCGAAGCCTAAGATGGAAAAAAGTTTTAGAGATTCATAAATAATGTTATCTTTTGTTTTCATGAATATCCTCCTGCTCTAAACGAAATATAAGGTAAGCATGTGCTTCTATTTAAAATGATAATAGCAAGCAACTGCTTACTTGTCAAGAAGAAATGCCATAAAATTGAATATTTTATATATTTTGGTATTGAAATTGTGCAATATGAATATATTTAAAAGAATTAAAATATAATAAATGTTGCTAAATACAAAATTAATATGTCAAACTAATCTATTCGTGTTGACAATTACTAAAAATAATGATAATATGGCAGTATATTCAGTGAATAGTGCAAGTGAACTACTTTCAATTGTGTAGTTTTGTTGCATAATCATGAAAAGAAAACAAATAAGGAGGATTTTGTTATGAAAAAGGTGTGGGCTGTACTCGTTTTATTTGTAATGATTTTTGCTGTTTCTGGGTGTGGAAAGGGAAGTGGAGACAAGTATATTGGTATTTCAATGCCAACGCAATCCAGTGAGCGTTGGATTAAGGATGGAAATACCATGAAGGACATACTTGAGAAAAAAGGATATACAGTGGATCTGCAATATGCAGAGGATGATATTCCAACGCAGAAGTCCCAAATTGAAAATATGATTGCAAAGGGAGCAAAAGTTCTTGTAATCGCTGCAGTTGATGGATCAACCTTGTCAGATACTTTAGATGAGGCTGCAAAAAAGGGCGTTAAGGTTATATCTTATGACCGCTTATTAGTTAATACGGATGCAGTGTCCTATTATGCAACGTTTGATAATCGTAAGGTCGGTCAGCTTCAGGCACAGTCTTTAGTAGAAGGGTTAAAGAAATTAAAAGGAAATGGGCCTTACAATATTGAACTTTTTGCTGGTTCTCCTGATGATACCAACTCATTTTACTTCTTTGAAGGTGCTATGGATGTGTTACAGCCATTAATGGATGATGGAACGGTTGTTGTTGTATCAGGACAAACATCACAGGAAGAGTGTGGAACACTTCGTTGGGATGGGGCAGTTGCACAGGCACGTATGGATGCTATTTTAGCAGCAAATTATTCAGATGGTAAAGTGTTACATGGTGTTTTGTCACCATATGATGGTATCTCCAGAGGAATCCTTTCCTCCCTTACATCCTTTGGATATGTTACAGGAAAAGATATGCCAGTAGTAACAGGGCAAGATGCGGAGGCTGCTTCTATCAAGTTAATTGTTTCTGGTGATCAATATTCGACCATTTTGAAGGATACACGAGAGCTTGCTGAGGTTGCATCTAACATGGTGGATGCTGTATTATCTGACACCGAACCAGAAATTAATGATACCACGACCTATGATAATAATGTTAAGATTGTTCCTTCTTATCTATTAGAGCCATACATCGTGACGGTGGATAACTATAAAGAACTAGTAATTGATTCTGGATATTTAACAGAAAAAGATATCCAATAATATAAAATGACTTTTGTGGAATGTCGGTTGGTAGTTTTACTGCCGACCGACATTTTTCACATCTATCTTTCGTAAAATAATGCTAGATGCAAATAATGAGAGAATAGGAGTGTTTTCTATGGAACAATATGCCTTGGAAATGCGAGACATCTCAAAAGATTTTTCTGGTGTCCGTGTACTTGAGAATGTAACGTTTCGAGTAAAGCCGCATCAAATTCATGCTTTGGTTGGAGAAAATGGTGCTGGAAAGTCCACGTTAATGAATATTTTAAGTGGGGTCTATGGGTTTGGAAGCTACGAAGGAGATATCGTAGTGGATGGGAAGGTATGCAAATTTAAAAGCATAAAAGAAAGTGAAGAAAAGGGAATTGGGATTATCCATCAGGAGCTTGCATTGATTGGAACCCTATCCATTGCGGAAAATGTATTTTTAGGCAATGAACAAACGAGCATGCGCAATGTGATTAACTGGGAAAAAACTCGTTTAAAAACGGTGGAAATGCTAGAAAAAGTTGGGTTGCATGAAAATATTGATACAAAAGTAAAAGATATTGGCATGGGGAAACAGCAATTGGTAGAGATTACAAAGGCTTTGGCAAAGGATGTCAAGATTTTGATTTTAGATGAACCAACCGC
>JASKJZ010000137.1 GCA_030154385.1 Clostridiales bacterium | reverse complement strand
TGCTATATAAATTGGTCACGAAACTTTGTAAGGAATTTCCATAAAGCTTTTCTAAAAATGATTGACTTTCCTGCAACTTATATTCATTTTCATCAATTAACGCAGCGTATAAGTTGGTGCGTGTACTTCTATCGCAAACAACAAAACCCTTTTTGGATAGTCTGGCAAGGGAAGTCATTAAAGTTGATAACCCCCATTTACGTGTTCTTTTTAGTTGTTCTAATATGTAGTTTGATGTAACCGGTTCCTCATTGCACCATAAAATCTTCATTATTTCTAGTTCTGCATCCCCTAATCTTTTCTGTATATTCGACACCGATATCATTTCCCTTCTATAAATATACTTATTTATTATATTACATGATAATATTATACCATTGTATAATTAAAGTCAAGGATTGGTCGTAATTTCTATTTCCTACGATTTAAGTATTCATTTTTTTCCGTTTCATCATAAGCTTATCCAAAGAGCCGGTCGAACACCACCAGTACATCTGCCATCACTTATATTGCCCTTTAAAATATTATTTCCCTGTATTCCAATATTTCCATCTCCATGAATATATACCGCCTTGATCCCCACACGACCAGGCGACCGAAGCCACCACCACCAAATTCCACCACCAATTCTATCCTCGAGCCTAGCAATTCTTCTGCCATTGTTTTCATCCTTACGCTCAAACCAGTACCTTTGGTTTTTTCCCTTTTGATACAATTTTACACTGCTATCTCCAAAATACTGACATACTGCTTCCTCGATGCTCAATAAAAAAATGGAGTCCCATGTATCCTCTCCACCTTTTGTGTGATACCACGGATTATCTAAGTTTTTATTCATAACTGGAATTATTCTTGCTTGGTCAGCTGCATCAAAATGGTTATAGAACTCCCCATTTAAGTAACGTCTCAGCGAACAATCGGCCCACGTTATCTCTTTGTACTCTTCATGATAAGGGCGCTGTTCGATAATATGCTCTGTTTGGAGCAGAGCCATATTATCCTTTCTATCAAGAATTCTCCATTCATAGTCACCAAATGCGATTTGATCACCTACACTATATTTCGTCATCTTAAATTTCCCCCTAATTTATTCCATTGTTCCTTTCACAAGCGAGCGCAAATAAGTAATCTCATCTTTCGTACCCTCGATATAATAGGTCAAGTATTCAGAAGGTACCTCCATATTTTTTACTGTATCCGGCGCTATCTGTATCATGATCTGATTAGTATCTTCAAAAGTTGTAATCTCCAGTGTCTTTTCTAAGTCTGTACTGTTATTTAAAGCAGCAGAGGCTTTATACAAAAAATAGGTGTATTGAGGCTCATAATTTTCCTTCCCTTGTTTTGATTTTCCTTGAAAATCTTCATCCTCATCTTCATACTCATTTTCCATCTCAGACCATTGGTCACGAAATTGCGTTTTTTCATTGAACATCGCTAAAATTTCTTTGTCTTCAATGGTCTTTATTAGCTTATGTTCCTTTTCATCATACACCTCTACCTGTGCGAGTCGTTGTAGATTATGTGTTCCTTCATTATTCTTCCCACTCATTTTCATCTGATATCCGATGATTATTACAAGTAATAGCAAGACAGATAGTGGTAATAGATATCGTTTATTCATTTTTATTTTTCCCCTCCAACAATAATTTACAGACCGTGATGAGCAAAGCGCAGAATAACACAATGACTGGTACAAATGGGCTCCAAGCCTTTGTAAAAATACCGATTACCACAGCAAATGCGGTTACAGGCAGCGCACTATAAATCCACCAATTGCTTCCTTGCTTCCCCTTACGATCCATATATTCTGTGTTTTGTGCAAGAATCCTTTCCGCATGAAGCGCACTGCCCGCTAAGATAACAAGCGATAGCGAAACCGCTTGTAAGAACCAAAATAAAGCCATTGCAAAGCTTACATCCATAAATTCAAACGAGCAAAATACTGGAGAGCTCATTATAAAAATTATAGCTGCCATAATTATCATTATGCAATACCGCTTGCGATTTTGCTCATGCGCATTCCGAAATTCTTTCTGTGTCGTCTCATCGAATATAAGTTTCTTTGTACCGATCTCTTTATAGTGATTTTGTTGAAACAGATGCCAAATCAGTACCGCCGCTCCCGCTGCAAGCATCATCCAATATCCAATCATAGACAGTTGGTTGTGCATATGCAAATTGATAAATACATTTGATAGTAAAAGTAAACACACACCGATTGCTATTCTCTTAGCACCCCGTCGTTTATATAAGAGAAATCCATCAATCATCTCACGACTTACATAGTAACCATTACTCTGATTATCCTCCTCCGTATAATCGGTTTTCATCAGATAATCAAGAGTCACTCCAAACATAGTGCTTATTTGCACCAGCTTATCGATTTCTGGAATCCCCCTGTCACTTTCCCATTTACTGACTGCCTGACGTGAAACGTCCAACCTCTGTGCAACCTCTTCTTGCGAGTAGTTATGTTCTTTTCTAAGAACTTTCAATTTTTGTCCAAATGTCATAATTATTTTCTCCTTCTGCCCTCTATTTTAAATCACCTCCAAGAAAATAACCACCATGTTAGCGTTTCCTATTGTCAACTACAGGTAGCATAACGCTATTTGTTGGTTTCATCAAGCTAAAAAGGGAAATATCTTTCTATAATATATCATAAGTTGTACTTCCTTATAGGATGCATCCTTACCATTATAATTGGAAAAGGTCTGAACCGTCTGCATACCGATTTGCTTCCATATTTTTTCTATCTCTTCGACAGAATAAAGCCGCTGTGGTGCTCCATATTCGATATTAGGTTTCTTTGAAGTGAAAATTACGTCACCACTTGACATCCCCAATTTTCATGCTATACTAATAAAGTCGCAAACGCCCTAAAAATAAGGTCTTTGGGCTATATAAACCGAGTGTTCGTGACCTTCCACTCGTAAAACAAAACTAAAGGAGAATTTAATATGCAAAACAAAAAAGTCTTATTTCTAACACAGGCGGCAATGATTGCTGCTCTTTATGTCGTTCTCACATTCTTAGCCAATGCACTGGGACTCGCTTCTGGACCTATACAAGTTCGGCTATCAGAAATGCTAACCATCCTTCCCTATTTTACAAGTGCTGCCATACCAGGAGTCGCGATTGGATGCTTGTTAAGCAATATTCTGACTGGATGTACGGTATTTGATATCGTATTCGGTACCTTTGCAACCCTACTTGGTGCCTTTGGCTCCTATCTGCTCCGCAAACATAAGTTCCTTGTACCACTTCCACCCATTTTGGCAAATACCATCATCGTTCCATGGGTACTTCGTATCAGCTATGGTGTTCCCGATGCAATCCCTTACTTAATGCTTACGGTAGGCATCGGAGAAGTAATTGCCTGCGGTATTTTCGGCTTAGTTTTACTATTTGCATTAAATAAATATAAACATATCCTTTTTCAGTAATTTTAACTTATGATTTAAGCACAAAAAAGCCGTTATGTAAGTTCTACAAACGGCTTTTTTGGTTCTCTTTCTTTATTTTACGACTGCAATTGCCTCAACCTCAACTAGGCCACCCTTTGGCAGCTTTGCGACCTGTACACAAGATCTAGCTGGTGCTTCCCCTGTAAAATAACTTGCATAGATGCCATTCATTACAGCAAAGTCGTTCATGTCAGCCAAAAATACAGTGGTTTTAACAACATCTGCATAGCTTGCACCGCCTGCTTCTAACACCGCGCCAAGGTTTTTAAGTGCCATTTCTGTCTGCGCCTCAATTCCGCCTTCTGGAAAATCACCCGTTGCTGGATCTAGTCCAAGCTGACCTGATGTATATATCATATCTCCTACCTTTGTTGCATGCACATATGGTCCTACTGCTGCAGGTGCATTTTTAGCACTGATTACTTCCTTTTTCATGTTAAATTCCTCCATTATTATATTTATATTTCAAGAAAGGAAACCCTTCTTGATTGACAATTTTATTATTTTTCTTACTCTTATACGATGGTAAGCTCATCTCCTTCACGGATAATACCGCCCTGTATCACTCTTGCAAACACGCCTTCTTTTGGCATAATGCACTCTCCCATTTTTTTATAAATCTCGCAATGGGAGTGACATTCCTTCCCAATCTGTGTCATCTCAAGAATCACATCATTACAAGAAAAGCGAGTTCCAACGGGAAGTGACTTAAAATCAAACCCTTCCACGACTAAATTTTCGCCAAAGGCACCATCCTTCACGCCAGCCCCGCGTTCGTTAAACGCTTTAATCTTATCATACGATAATAAGCTGACCTGACGATGCCAGTCTCCAGCATGAGCGTCTCCCTCGATTCCAAAATTTTCGATAAAATTTCCTTGATGGATATTTACCTTTTGGATTCCACGAATTTCACTGATGCAAACTGCAATTACTTTCCCCATTCCTATCCTCCAATCTGAACCATGCTTTTTGTCTCTTTTTTCGAACATGCATGTTCCTTTTTATTCTGAAAATCATGTTTCCTTGGTTTCATAAAAATGGCCATACGCAAAAGTTCAGTCAGCTCCTCCTCTGAAACCTTAGATGCGATAATTTCTTTTAGCTGTAAAAGATTTTGATATTGAAGACACAGCTTTAAATTTCCATCTGCGGTCACACGAATGCGATTGCAATCTTCACAAAATTCATGACTGATTGCGCTAATAAATCCAATTTTTCCCTGAAATCCTAAAAGCTCATAATAAGTGGCCGGGCCATTTCCTATTTTTTCTGTATAAGGAGTGAGCGTCCCATAGACTGCTTCGAGGCGATTCATAATATCCGCCTGCGATATCCCACTATAGCCGCCGCCTTCCCCAATTGGCATCATCTCAATAAAACGAACGCTTACCGGGGTATCCTTTGCAAGAGATGCCAGGGAAACAATATCATCTTCATTGAACCCACTGATAATCAATGCATTAATCTTAATGGAGCGAAATCCCATACCAGCCGCTCTCTCTATGCTCTTCATTACCTTTGAAAGGTCGCCCTGTCTTGTGATATCCTTATATTTTTCTGGATTTAGACTATCTAAGCTAATGTTGATGGCATCTAATCCTGCTGCCTTCAAATCCTCAAGATATTCCTCCAATAAAATACCATTTGTTGTCATGGTAACCTCTTCAATCCCAGGAATCTCTTTGATTTTTTTGACCAGAGGAACAAATCCTTTTCGTACTAATGGTTCTCCACCTGTCAGCTTTACCTTTTTAATTCCAAGCTTTGCAAAACAATGACAAAGCATAATAATTTCTTCGTAGGTAAGAATATCCTCATGCTGCAAGGAATAAACCCCTTCCTCTGGCATACAGTACTTACACCGCAGATTACAGCGGTCAGTCACCGAAATTCGAATATAATCAATTTCTCTTCCATACTGATCTTTCATATTGCTACCCCTTCTTTCTCCCTTGCAAAAGGAATCCACCCGCAATCACTTACCTTTATTGCCCTAATGAAATGGCTCCAATAAAACTTCGATGACACCACCGCATACCATGCCATCCTCTTCGGCATCCTGCCCCGTCATATCAACCTTGTAGATTTTGGGTGTCTTTTCGTTCATGAGTAAAATACTCTTTTTTTGCACATCAGACTCTGCGCAGCCTCCTCCAATCGTTCCAACGCTTGAACCATCTTGCAAAAAAATCATTTTCGTACCGATTCCTCGCGGTGCAGAGCCCTTTCTGGAAATAATGGTTGCGAGTACCTTTCCCATAGTCCTCTTCTCTTCATCAAAAACTGCCTTTAAAATGTCTTTGGTAAAGGCATTTGTTTTGGCTTCCCCATTTTTTACCATAATGAGCTCTGCCATGATTGACACCGCAATTTCTTCTGGTGTCTCAGCCTTTATTTTTAGCCCGATTGGAGAATAAATATTCATAATTGCAAGATCTAGTGCCTCTTCTCTATCCTGATACATCGAATGTTGGGATAATGTTTCGCGCACCGCTTCCAAAACTTTTTTGACCCTAAGCTTACTACCAATCATACCAATATATGCATTTGGCTTTGGCACAATTTTTTCCAAACAAACCATGTCAAAGCGATGTCCTCTTGTCACAATAACAAAAAAAGTATCATTGTCACCCGCAATCTTTGCTAGTCCCGCTTCAAAATTCTCACAAAGGACAACATCCGCGCCCGCTCTTCTTGCATTATCTGCGAAAAAAGGGCGATCCTCCAGCACCGTCACATGAAAGCCAAGCATCTTTCCCATTTGAATCACAGGAATTGAAACATGACCGCCCCCGCAAATGACAAGCTTTTTTTCCGAGCCAATCACTTCGCAGTAGAAGGTACTTTCCTCAATCGTAAGCTTTTGATTATTGTCTACCTTTGAAATTGCATCAAAATATGCAAATAGTTTTAGTTGCTCTGAGGTACAAAATACGGCTTTATCTTCTGAAATTACAATCTTTTCTCCAAATAACGGTCCTTCAATTCCAGTTGCCAAGATATTTTTTGCATTAGGATTTAACTCGCGAATTGCCTCAAACAGTTCCCGCATCTAGTCCACGCTCCTTTCAAACAAGCCGCTTTTTCCGCCATCCTTCTTATCCAGATGAATGTCCTCAATCTGCATCGAACGATCCATGGCCTTCACCATATCATAAATTGTCAGAAGTGCACAGGATACCGCATGTAACGCCTCCATTTCAACTCCTGTCTGCCCTGTAACCTTTGTCGTTGCAATCACCCGTATGCAATGCGTCGCTTCCTCTAGTTCGAAATCAAGGCTTGCCTTCGTCAAAAGCAGAGGATGGCACATCGGTATCATTTCAAAGGTTCTTTTTG
>JASKJZ010000136.1 GCA_030154385.1 Clostridiales bacterium | reverse complement strand
TCTCTTTTTTTTGATTGCTTTTTTTCTTTTGCTTTTTCATCCTAATTCCTCCCATTTCATTTTCGTATCCTATATTCCCCGATAATCCCCATAAAATGAATGGAATCATTATATCATCCTATTCCTGTATATGCAAGGAAGGCTTCTGAAACTATAAATATTTTTCAAGTTTCTCATGCAAAGCATTTATTTCAATTGGTTTTGCTAAATAATCATCCATTCCAGCTTGTAAAAATGCTTCTCTTTCCGAAGGAAAAACATAAGCCGTAAAGGCAATCACAGGGGTATGGCTCCTATTAGCTAATTCCAATTGTCGTATTTCTTTCACGGTCTTAATTCCATCGAAGTTTGGCATTTGAATATCCAGAATAATTAAATCAAACTTCTGTTCCTTTACCATTTTAACAGCCTCTCTCCCATTTTTTGCAGCAGATGCATGGATTCCTTCATTTTCCAATAGTTTAACCATCAACAGACGGCTTGTACTATCATCATCCACAACCATCACCGTCTTTGTTCTCTTTCTTTGTTCAAATCCTGCTGTTATTTCATTTGCCTGCATCCGCTGCATATTTTGGCAAATGCGAAATGGCAGTGAAACATAAAATGTACTTCCTTCATGTGGCTTGCTCTGATACCAAATATTACCCTTCATCAGCGTAACAATCTGCTTTACTATGGCAAGTCCAAGCCCCGTCCCCTGGTAACGTTTATTATACGAATTATCCAATTGAATAAAACGCTCAAAAAGCGCTTCTTTTTGACTCTCTTCAATGCCAATTCCCGTATCCTCCACTGCAATCTGAATGACTGCTTGCTCCAAGCTTTGCTCTAAAAGAGTAACCGTAATTTTAATACCCCCGCTTGGTGTAAACTTAATTGCATTTCCGATTAAATTAGATAGAATTTGACGGAGACGGACGTAATCACCTAAGAAACGATCCGGTACATCATTTTGAATCTGACAATTCATATATAACCCCTTTTGAACGGCTGTAGCATCAAACAAGATCATAAGCTCATTGATTTCATCACGAAGAGAAAAAGGGTTATTCTCCAATCGCATCTTTCCCTCTTCCATCTTTGTGTAATCTAAAATGTCATTGATAATGGTTACAAGTGAATTCGTCGACTTTAATACCAACTCAAGATATGTCTTTTGTTCCTCATTGGAGGCTAACATCAGAGATAAATTTGTCATTCCAATAATTCCATTTAGCGGTGTTCGAATTTCATGACTCATGTTGGCTAAAAAGTTACTCTTTACAGCGTTTGCTTCCACTAAACGACACGTCCGTTCCTCTACTAACTGCTCTAATCTCGAATTTAGGGACTGCATCTGCCCATTTGCATCCACTAAGCTCTCGTACATCCTTGCATTAAAGAACAGGATTCCAAGAATGCCCGCTATCGTTTTGGATAATTCTATATAAGATTCTAAGTACAGTGGATACAAAACCTCTTCCACCTCGAAATAGCCCATAATTTTATTATCATATACAATGCGAAATAAAAAACCAGCGTTCGAAGATGAGAAATGGCTCTCTCTCCATTCATATCCATCTACCTTATCTAACGTGCTTTCATATGGTACATTCCGACCATATATGATATCTCCCCTTTTCCCCTCATAGATTGGTAAAAAGGCCATTTTTTTTGCTCCTGTCAGCATTTCATATAGAAGAAAAATATTTTGAATCAAATCCTCGTGGCGTAATAATGTCGCTTTCTTTTGCAAAAAATCCAGTACAAGTGCATAGTCTGTTACCTGTCGATTCTTTATATGCAGCGCCTGCCTACATTGCAATAGGCTCCACTCCTGATAGTCATTTTCCAAAAGTCTTTCAAAATGAGAGGTTCCTACCCGAAGGGTTTCTTGCTCCATTCCAAGAAATCCACAAAATTCATTCAATTTTTCTTCGCTATCCACATACATCCCCGTATCAACTAGCACAATCTTATGGCAAAACTCTGAAAAAAACTCACGCGCCATTGCTTGTTCAAATCCATAAACCTCGGTGACTATATGCTTCCAGTTGGAAAGCCAGCCTGGACTTGTTAAATAACCGCCATTTGTGATAACATATTCCAACAGTTCCTCACTGCATAGCATCGACAAACAGCCATAGGCGCGATTTGCAGTCTCTGCAAGGGAAGGGTGTTCTTTTACCCCTCCAGAAAGTAATCGAATATTAGTTTGTGAATATCCCATTGACAGGAGTCGATCATATAAAGCCCTGCTTTGCTTGATACAATGCTGACAGTCCATCGGATAAAATCGAAATTCGACCTCCATATCACTTTGTTCCTCTTTTATATGCTCTACTTCTTTTTTGAAATTCGAACACATCACATAAATTAAATTTGTATCCAATCTATCACCCCTGTATCAAAGGATATCTCCCCCAATGTTTCACGCATTCGGAAATTTCAAAAAGAGTATCCTCGCTTACCTGATAGGGAATGTCTCCTATGTTATCGCATAGGATAAATCCACCACCTGTTCCTGCTTGTTTCATCGCATGTACAACCTTTGCTTCTACATCAGCACGTGTCCAATTGCACATATCAATTCCATTTAAGTTTCCCAATAACGTTGCTCGCCTATCAACCTTTTTCTTTGTTTGTTCCATATCATCAAAATGACTGACTAAAATCCCTTTTATTCCACAGGAGAGGATTTCTTCTAATATAGAGTCCGTACTGGCTGAGGAAGTTGCAATTGCTACCTCTCCCTGAATTTTTGCTATTGTTCGTTTTGCAGACAGATAGCCAGTACGCAAGTATCGTTCTTTTGGCAAAATGGATGGTGCTGCCATAGAATCAATCCAGGTAATAAAAGAGGCTCCTGCACGAAGCTGAAGATTCGCCCATTCTGTGCAAAATATTTCATTGATTCGAAGCAGACGATCCAAAAGATCTGGCCTTTCATAAATCAGCTCAATATATTTGTCAAACCCCATTTGGAGAATAGGATAGGTAAAGGGTGATACCACGGCTCCAAGGATTGGAGTTGACTCCCCTACTTCTTCTTTTAGTAAAGTGATTGTTTTTAGTGACTGCATTAGACTTTTGGAACTTTTTATATCAGGAGGCTGCAATCTCTCTATATCCTCCAAATGTTTGATTATCGGCTCACCTGCATTGGGTGGCCCCTGTTTATGAAATATGATTTCTCCTCCAAAGGCTGCATACTCATGTCCTACGGAATAAAAGGGATTTACGCAATCGTTATGATATCGATTTTTAAGGAGTAACTGCCCCTTTACGACATGTTCAGGCTTACTAAAGTACTCTTCAATGGGCATATCAAGCAGCTTGGCACAATAATGTGTACAAAGGAGAAAAAAAGGAACCCGATCTGGCTCACAAAAATTCATCGTTTTCCTTACCCGCTCCATCGATGTCACTACATTTTCCATTAAAATCCCTCCTCTATCCAGCGCTCGATAATGGCAATGTCATCCGCAGCACTTCTCCCCCATCCATCTGCCCCTACTTGTTTCCAAAGATTGACATCCATCAAAAAAGGGGCACCTCCTACTAATAGCTTAATCGTAGGTATTTGTTTTCGAATAACTTTAGAAATATCTTTAATCTTTAAAGCCGATGGATACATAAGTACCGATATTAAAAGGATTTTAACATTGTCTGCCAAGAGCCTTTCCACGATTTTATTTGCATCGGAAACCGTTCCATAATCATAAATTGTATAACCGCTCGCCCTTACAACTGCGCTCACTATTCGCTTTCCCAAGGTATGATAATCCTCCAATGTCAGAATTGCGATTTGAGGCACATTTAATCTCTTAGCTTCCTTCCATTTAAGCTGTGACAATACAATATCTTCACACAGGCGACTACTCATATAGACCTGCGATAAAGCAACTTCTCCCCTCTCCCACTTTTCTCCGATGGAGGTAAGCGCTTGCACAACGTATTCATCTATAAATTTCAGCTCATCCTCTTCTTCCAAATAATGAAATACTATATTTTCTACTTCTTTTTTATTATAGTCAAGTAACGCCTGTTCAAAGGTTTGCCAGCTCATCTGCCATCTCCTCCCCTCACACAGAAATTGGCATGGTTAAAAAGGCATTTGCGACTATGGGATCAAATTGCGTACCGGCGCATTTCTTTATTTCATCCATTGCCTCTTTTTCCCCTATGATATTCTTATAAGGACGCATGCTTGTCATCGCGTCAAAGGTATCTGCAACGCAAATAACCCTTGCCATAATCGGTATATGCTCTCCCTTCAAGCCCTTTGGATATCCTTTGCCATCCCACCGCTCATGGTGAGCCAGCACAGCATTTGCAATTTCCATGGTATCCACGGATGTGCTTAATATCTTAAAACCATTTTCTGGATGCTTCTTGATTTCATACCATTCCTCCTCGTCTAATTTTCCAGGCTTATTCAAAATTTCCTCACGAATCGATATTTTCCCAATGTCATGCAATAGACCTGCCAGCTCTACGCGCCTTCTTTCATACTCTGAAAAACCGAGCGCTTCTGCTATTTTTCCGCTCAAATGGCTCACACGATGCGAGTGCATCTCTTCCCTGGGATTTTTTTGTTCCAGCGTTTTAACAATCGAGTCAATCACATTTCTTCTTATGCTGGTAGGTTCCATAATTTTATTACGGAAAAGCGAATCTTCTGCCTTTTGAATCAGCCTTCTTGCATCTAAGAGACTCCTGTTTTCAGTCGCCCATCCAAACGAAAGATTATAGTTATATCCATCACTGTTTTGTACTTCCTTTTTTATCTGCTCAAGAAAGTACAATACTGCGTCATTTTCTTCATAAGGCATTAAGATTGCAATCTCGTCACTTCCCCAACGTGATATGGTATAGCCTTTCGTGTTGATTTTCTTTAAAATGCGACTTATTTCTCTCAGTACATGATCTCCAACACTCCATCCGTAAGCATCATTAATAATTTTCAGACCATTAATGTCAATAATAATGATACTAAAGGGAAGGATTCCCTGATCCATTGTTTTTTGCATTTCGGTCTCAAAATATTTACGTGTTCCAAGTCCTGTTAACTCATCATGATTGGACATAAATATGATTTGATCGCTTTCCTGCTTCATAGTCATCGCGTTTTTTACTTTTAAATAAAAGCCAAAGTCAATATCCGACGAACTAAGTGGTTTTTCAAAATAATCGTATGCTCCTAACATAAGTGTTTCTTTAATAATTGCATTTTCGCAAATAGCGGAGCACACGATGACGGGAAGATTTTCTGTTCCCTTATTTCTTTTAATCATCTTCAATAAATCAATTCCATTCACATTTTCCAGCATCAAATCCAATATAACAACGCAAATATCCTGTTCCATAATTTGCTCCAACACACGTTTCCCATTGTAGTTAAAATGAATGGAACTACTTGGATACGATTTTTTAATGATGTGCTCCATTAACTTGCAATCCACAATGGAATCATCCACAATCAATATATTTGTCAAATGATCTCCCCCTTACTTTATAAATACTGGGTTCCTCTCAATTTCATCAATATAATCTACAATTTTAGCAAAGTGCCTCTCCCGTACACAGATTTCCACTGCCTCTAGCTTCTTAAAAATTTCATCCTGTCTTGCTGCACCAGAGGCTCCCTTTAGCTGATGTATTTTTTTCTCCAGTCGTTCATAATCCATAGCTTCCATATATTGTGCTACTTCTGTCAAGCCTTCTTTCATTTGTGCTACATACGTCTCAAGTAGCTCATAGCAAGTATCATAATCAAACGGTAATTTCGTCATTAGAAATTTTGTTTCCCGCTCCATTACCTGCTCTTTGATTTTTTTGTTTTCCTCGCCTACTTGCAGTATCTCAACTAGCTGATTATAATCAATGGGTTTGCTCATATAACCATCCATGCCAGAGGCTATGCACTTCTCCATATCTTCTGTTGATGTATAGGCAGTCATCGCGATGATTTTTATATCATCGCCATGCTTTTCACGAATACGTTTTGTTGCCTCAAATCCATCCATAACTGGCATTTGACAATCCATCAGTATAATATCAAACGACTGTTTTTCCATCCAATGAACTGCCTCTTCTCCATCCTTTGCTATTTTATATGGAAAATGGAGCTTCTCAAGATATTTACTCATAAGAATTTGATTTGTACTATTGTCCTCTGCCACCAGAACAGAACGGTATTTTTCTTCTCCTCTCACTTTCTCTTCACACCCACTTGACATATCCTTTTTTTCAGTTTTTTCATGTATGGCTCTTTTCAGTTTTAAGATAGCATAAAAAGTAGTTCCTTTCCCATAGGTACTTTCAACACCGATTGCTCCCCCATAATGGGACACAATCTCTTTGCAAATAACAAGTCCAAGCCCTGTTCCTCCAAATTCTTTTGCAATCATTCGGTCAGCCTGCATGTATGGGGAAAATAAATGTTGCTGCTTCTCTTCATTAATTCCAATTCCTGTATCCGAAACCAAAATCCCCAGTTTAACATACTCATTTTGCAAGAATGCCTCAACTTTTACCTTTATTTCTCCTTGCGCCGTAAATTTTAATGCATTACTTAATAAATTGGCAAACAGTTGCTTTAATTTCATTTGATCCACTTCTGCCTCGATATTCAAATCCAGAAATGTATCCAAAATAAAATCAATCCCCTTGCTGTTAATCAAAGACTGAAATGGGCAAATCGCTTCTTCAACAATCTCCTTTAAATTAACTGCCTCGTCCACATAAAGCATCTTTCCCTTCGAATACTTTTCTGCTTCCAATATTTCATTTACC
>JASKJZ010000135.1 GCA_030154385.1 Clostridiales bacterium | reverse complement strand
CTGGCTTGTATCCGAAAGAATGCGAATGGAATCCTTTATGTCGGAATGCTGATTGATCAACGTATTTCCTGCCAGATTAAGTATCATCTTTATATTAGAAGGTAATCGATCAACTCCCTTTATCCCATCCACTTTGGGGTCTAGCTCGGTTCCATGCTCTACTGCTTTTGTCCATAAAAAAACCGGAATTTCGCCTGAAAATGGATTCTTTGGCTGATTATAAAGGCGAATCGGCTCATGCTCCTTTATCCAGCCAGCCCCTGCCGCGCTTCCTCCCTTTACCCCTACATTCCCTGTCAGGCAGGTCAAAAGTGCCGTACTTCGTATGGTCTGCTCCCCGTTTCTGGTACGTTGCAGACCAAGATCCGTCAGCAAGCAGGCCGGCTTTTTTGTTGCATATTCTCTTGCCAAACGAATGATAGTATCTTGTGGAACACCTGTAATTTTTTCAGCCCATGCAGGAGTCTTTTTTATACCATCCATTTGCCCAAACAAATAAGCTTTATAATTTTCTTCCTTTGGCATCCCCTCTGGCATATGATCTGCATCAAATCCAAGGCAATAGGTATCCATAAACGTCTGATCTTGTAAGCCCTCCGTCCAAATCATATAAGCCATTGCATCGGCAAGTGCACTATCGGTTGAGGGCAGAATCGGAATCCATTCATCAGCAAAGGTCGCTGCCGTGTCACTTAGCCTAGGATCGATTACCACAATTCGTATCCCTTGTTTTCTTAGCTTTGCAAGATACTGGCTTCTCCCTGCACCAAACATCGTCTCTACCGGATTATGCCCCCATAGAATCAAGAAATTGGTATGCAGGATATCTTCGATACTATTCCCACTATCTGCGGTTCCATAAATATAAGGTGTAATATAGTTGGCACAAGCACTGCTGTAGGAATTATAATAATCCAAAAACCCTCCATCTAAGGACAATAAGCGCCTCGCAAGCTTGGCAGGCTTCATAACACCTGTCACCCCCGTGGCATAATTGACATAGCGAGAAGCTACTCCATAGCTCTTCTTGATTCGTATCCACTCTTTTGTGATCAGAGAAATGGCCTCCTCCCAACTGATTCGCTCGAACTTTCCGCTTCCCCTCACTCCAATTCTCTTCATCGGGTAGCGAATCCTTTGACTGCTTAAAAAGGTCTTCCGATAACCTCTTCCCCGAACACAAGCACCCAGCACGCTGTCCTTGTCAGAACAGCTTTTGGTGGACAGTAAACACCCCTTTTCAACCTGTGCAATTATGGTGCACATACCACCACAGTTATTGATACCCGCTGTCTTTATCTCACCGGATCGTTTCGTGTACAAAGCCCTCTTTCTTTCAATCGGCTCTTCTATTTTATCAATCAACCCAGCATCTCTTTTATAGTTTTCCAACATAGCACAAAATACACTATCTTTGCAGTTAGTTTGCATTTCCTTTAAAAGAGCAATAAAAACCGGCTGTACATAATCACGTTCAAAGCAATCTCTCGCTTCTTGTATGGAAAGAATGGTTTCCTTTTTTATATTCTCATCGAAAAGCTTAATGGAAAGAAATGCTAAAAAACGATACATTTGTCCAATATAATCAGGTGGTTTACCCTCCATATCGATTTCTTCGTATCCCCATTTCTCATATTCCTCAATCACAAAACGTGTCGTTTGATCCCATAAAATACCACCACGACCCATGCAGGCAGATGCCCAAAGCGGGATAGTCAAATCTGCATCACACCCACGGAAGATAAAATCATATTCTTCCTTTTTATCTCTCTTTTCTGCATCACAAAAATAGGGGAGCTTGCCCATAACCTCCCAGCAGACATCAAATGATGTAAATAGAGCAGCTAAATAACGATATTCTTGTATTTTTATTTGTTCCATTTAAAAGCTCCTCCTTCCTCGATTTCAAAAGTAAGGCACCTCGTCGGACAGGCTTCTACGCAAACCGGCAAATATCCTGCCTGCCGCCTGTTATAGCAGGTATCGCATTTGAAGATTCTTCCTCTCTTCTCCTCCTGAAAAATTTCCTGATCAGGACAAACTCGCACACAGGCACCGCATCCGACACATTTATCTCTGCAATAGCTAACTGTGCCATCCATCTGATAAAATAATGCCTTTGTTGGACATACTCTAATGCAAGCCGCCTCCTTACATTGCCTACAAGCCACTGATTCGTAATCAACTTGTACCTTTGTTGATAAACTTAGCTCCACTTCCCTTACCTGTCGAAGCATAATACCAAGCGGTAGCTGGTGCTCATCCTTACAAGCAATCATACAAGCCCTACAACCGATGCAATCCTTCATATTCCCTCCCTTGTGACTCTTTTTGTAGTATCTGAATTAAATGACGATAATCCTCTCTTGTATTTATATTCTTTAAATATCCTGCACTTAAGCTGCTATAACGAAGTGATACCTCCTTTAGTCTTGTATTATCTAATAGCTGATTAAGGCGGTATTCTCCGCTTGCAATAGAGGTTTCAATCAAAGGAAGCATACTTTTTTTATAAATTCCGCACAGGGGATGACGACGCCCCCCTTCTTTTATCACATAACAATCATAATCACTGCAAATAAATTGTTCCAAATAAAAAGCAAATTGGTGCTTTAGTAATGGCATATCAACACCGCAAATGAACACATATTCACTGGATGCGTTCTTTAGTACTTGACGAATTCCTTCAATTGGACCAATTCCCTTATTCTCATCGGGCAGTGAACGAATCCCATATCCGTAATCTGCTTCTTTTTGTCCTCCTGCTAACATAATCTCATCAAAATGTCCAAATTCTTCTAAAAGGCATTGCAAAAAAGAACGTCCTTTTAATAATAGCATTGCTTTATTTTCTCCCATACGTCTACTATTTCCCCCGCATAGGATTCCCACTGTATGTATCATATTTAAGTCATCTCTCATTTCTTGTATATCGTGCGAATCATCATGCAAATTATCAGTTGTTACCTAAATCAATTATAGGATATCGAGGTCAAAAAGTCATTTATTTCTTCCTGTGTAAGTGGCTTATAAAAATAATATCCCTGAATTTCGTCACAATCCCGTTCCACAAGAAACTCAAACTGTTCTTTCGTTTCAACCCCTTCTGCTATCACCTTAACGCCCAAATTTCTCGCTAGCATGATAATGATATCAATCATAATACAATCCGCTTCACTATGTGCAATTCTTTGCACAAAATGCATATCAATTTTTAATCGATTCAGAGGGAGTGACTTAATTCGACTGAGCGAAGAATATTCCATTCCAAAATCATCTATCGCCAAAGAAACCCCTAACTTTTTTAATTCCAATAGTACCATTTGTACCCGTTCTGTCTCTTGCATTGCGATGTTCTCCGTTATTTCCAGTTCTAAATAGTTTGCCGAAAGACTCGTTTCCTTTAAAACCCTACGTACGATATCCACAAAGGTAGGGGTTAACAACTGATTGATGGACACATTGACTGCCATCCTTGGTTTTATTCCCCCTAGACTATGCCATTCCATATTTCTTTTGCAAGCTTCGTAAAGCACCCACTCTCCTATCTTTTGAATGGTTCCAGTATGCTCCGCAATCGGAATAAAGGTTGCGGGAGAAATCAAACCGTATACAGGATGCTTCCAACGAATCAAAGCCTCCAGCGCAACAATCTCCTCTGTTTTTGCATCAATTTGCGGCTGATAGCAAAGGAAAAATTCTTCTCTTTCTAATGCCTGATAAATTTGATTGGTAAGTGTCATTGTATATTGCGTTTGTGTTTTCATCTCCTCCGAGCAAAATACATACTGATCCTTTCCCTTTCCCTTTGCCCGATACATTGCAATATCTGCATTTTTTATTAAGGTATCTTCATCCTCCCTTTTTTCAAGTGAAAGAAGTAAAGTTCCCATAGACGTTTCCTGATAAGAAAGAGGTACTGTGACAACCTCTTCATTACTTTCCTTCTTAGATTTTCTTACAATCTCATTGCAGAAGGAATATTTTTTGGGAATATCTTCCCAATTGTTTTCTCCTATAAAATCAACCAATCCACAACTGGCATGAAAAAAGCTACATAACTGTTGTAAAATCTCCTCCATTTTTTCTGTTACATTTTCCGATGATGCATCCATTCCCAGAGCTGAAATCAGAAAAAGCAGATCTTGCTCCCGTATTTTATCGGATAAAATCGTAAGACGTTTACGATAAATTCGATTGATATAAGAAACCAAAAATATAGCACCCGCCAACAATATAATTCGTCCCAAAAAATCGGAATGATCCAAATAAACTACGCTTTTGGGTACTCGAATCCAGAGGTAGCACTGCGTCATCACCATTGTGGTGGAAACTAAGAGCATAACAGCAGTATCATAAAATAAAATCCCTGTAATCATAATAATCACTGGAAAAACCCACATGGAAATAGCTGCACTGTCAATAAATTCCAACGTAATAATCGGAATGCACAACGATAAAAGAATGGCATAAACAATGGATTTACTCTCTCTCCTAATCGCGGATTTTCGTAAAAGATGAATCAGCGCTCCAATAAAAAACAAAAAGAAAGTCATCTTCCATAGCTCCCATACCCTATGATTGTTTCCATAAAAATATTGAGTAACAAAATAAATAATTCCTCCCAACACAAGTGCACCCGAAAAAAGCTGTACCACCTTGTTGCGTGAACGATCCATAAAGACCTTATCTTCCAATATTTCTTCATCCTCTCCAAGAAAAGGATGTCTGTGTACAATAAAAAAAGCAGTTATGACGGGTACGATTACCAGTAATAATAGGTACTCATGATAATAACCAAGGGGTCTTCGTAAATCAAGTACGATAATGATAAGAAATGATACGATAACAAACAACGTCAGCAGGCAAATATAATTACGATAACGTTTATCCTCTGCCCCTTTTCTTTTTTCTCTCCACCAAAGCAGGAGCAAAACAGCACTCAATAAATACACAAATACAAATACATCCAGCAAAAGAGCAACCTGCTGTTTCTGAAAGAAGCTTTGCCAGCCTCCCGTTCCTTGTACGAGTTTATAAATTCTTGCACTCGCTCCCAAAGAAAAAGCAAAGATGTAAATCATAACCGAAGCAGGAAGGTAGAAAAGCAGCGGCAGAATGCTTTTCCTTCCAGTTGTCTCTCTTCTTGTAAAAAGAATACACAAATGCAAAAAGGTAGAAACAAACCCAATAACCCCGATTATGGTAAACTTTAGATAGACAAGTGCATCCAAATAGGTATTCGCATACAAAGCTTTTGCTGTTCCATAGCACCAGATTCCCATACCGTAACAGCAAAAATAAGCAATGCTATTGATACTAGCATTTTTATTCAAATACAAAAGATAAATCCCCAGACAAATACATAGAATGGCAAGTAAAAAAATTGCATTTGGAAGCATTCTCACAGCGAATCCCCCTCCCCTAATAACTTGGAATAATGATAGTTTCCTTGTAAAAAATGCATCGCCTCATCCTGAAAAAGAGGTGGACAGAACAAATAGCCTTGTGCTTATTGACATCCTTTTTCTGCAAGAAATTGGACTTCCTCCTCTTTTTCAACACCTTCCGCAATTACCTCAATCTTTAAACGCTTTGCTAACTTAATAATAACATCAATAATTATTTGATCCTTTTCACCTTTTGTAATTCCCTGTATAAAATTCATATCAATTTTCAGTCGATTCACAGGAAGTGATTGAATGCGGCTAAGAGAAGAATATTCCATTCCAAAATCATCAATTGCAATCGAGATTCCCATTTTTTTTATTTGATTTAAAATGGGGACAATCGCCTCTGTTTCATGTATGGCAATGTTTTCCGCAATCTCAAACTCCAAATGTGATGCCTCCATCTGCATTTTATCTAAGAGTTCTTGTATATGTTTTATAAAGTCGGGATATAGTAATTGCTTGACCGAAACATTAACCGCAATTCGAAGGGCAGACAACCCCTGCACTTCCCATTCCTTCTCCTGCCTGCAAGCCTCTCCGATAATCCAAAGACCAATTGACTCAATCACTCCCGTTTGCTCCGCAATTGGAATAAATACATCTGGTGAAATCATACCGTAAATCGGATGCTTCCACCTTGCTAGTACTTCCATACCCCTTTGCATCCCATCCAATAAGGATATTTGAGGTTGATACATCAAAAACAACTCCCTCTTTTCTAAGGCACGATATAAATCGGAAGTAATAATTTGTTTGCGTCTCACCTCAGCTTTTATCTCTTCCGTACATATGACATATTGGTTCTTTCCTTTCTCCTTCGCCTTATACATAGCATTATCCGCATTTTTTATTAAAGTCTCATAATCTATTCCATCGTCTGGATAAATTGAAACCCCGAGGCTTGCGGTAATGGTATATTTCTGCCCTTCCGAAAAAATTGGCAATGAAATGCTGTTTACGAGTTTTCTGGCAAAGGTAAGATAATCCTCATAACTATCCTGACTGGATATTAAGATTAAAAATTCATCTCCACCAAAGCGACATATAAAATCATTGGAATGCAGTTCTTGCTTGACTCGCTGTGCAATAACCTTTAAAATCTGATCTCCGCTGTGATGTCCCAGGGTATCATTAATTAATTTAAAGGAATCTATATCTATGAAGAATACGGCTAACGGCTCCTTACTTTTACTGGCATTCTCCAAAGCAGATTTCATGTATTCTCCTAAAAACTGTCGGTTAGGGACTCCTGTTAATTGATCATAATAGGCCATCTTTTCCATTTTTCTCTGGAAACTAAGCTTAACGCTCGTCTCTCCTAGCATTTTAGCTGCCACATCAAGTACGCGAAGAGTTTCTTCTCCTGGCAGCGTTCTTTCTTCACGGTATAA
>JASKJZ010000134.1 GCA_030154385.1 Clostridiales bacterium | reverse complement strand
AAAGTATGGAACCATTTGTGTGTTGTTTTATTCCTTATCCACCGTTACCAATAGCATCTTACAGGGCATGGGAAAGGTCAATATTCCCGTAAAAAATGCCGCTATTTCCTTACTGGGTCACGTTGCGGTATTGATACCACTTTTGTACTTCACAAACCTTGATGTCTATGCTCTTTTAATAGGTACTGCCCTCTATTCCTTTTTCATGTGCCTCTTAAATGGTTATTCCGTAAAAAAAATAACGGGATATCGTCAGGACATCAAAAAAACCTTTTTATTGCCTGCTGTGAGCGCACTGATTATGGGCATACTGGTTTATGTCACCTATTATAGCACCTATATTTTATTGCAACGCAATGTACTATCCTTGTTCCTATCCATTTTTCTTGGCATAATCACATATTTTGCTGCCTTACTAAAGCTAAAGGGCGTAACGGAAGAAGAATTAAAACGTTTTCCGAAGGGAACCCTTTTGATACGGGTTGCAAAAAAAACGCATCTATTAAACTAGCAATTGTTTTTTAGGAGGTACCAGTGACAAAATTAGAAAAACTTGTACAATGCATTACGAGACCCCACGTTTACATTCAAACGCATAATTATCCAGATCCTGATGCACTCTCAAGTGCCAGAGGTCTGCAATATTTGCTGGAATTCCATGGCATTTCTTCTACCATTTGCTACAAAGGACAAATTGATAAATGCAATACCTTGCAAATGATTCAGCTTTTACAGCTTGAAATCCACCCCGAAGCAGAGCTTTCATTGACCGAGGCGGATGAAATTATTCTGGTTGATTGTCAAAAAGGAAATAATAATGTAAAAGACTTCTTAGGAGAAGAAATAGCCTGCATTGACCATCATATGCTACAGGGCACCGATTGTTATCGTTTTTTTGATATTCGAAGCGGTGTTGGCTCCTGTGCTACCCTAATTGCTTCTTATTTTATCGAAAATAAGGTAGATATACCTGAAGATATCGCGACTCTTTTAGTCTATGGACTTAAAGTCGATACCGCTAATCTTACACGCAGCGTAACCAATTTAGATGTTGATATGTTTAGCATTATCTTTAAGCTCGCAAACAAGCCAATCCTACAAAAGCTAGAGTCCTCCAATTTGAGTCTGATTGACCTTACCTCTTACGCAAAAGCAATCGAAAATCTTCGAATCTATGGGCAGGTTGGCATTACCAACATCGGCAATGATTGTTCCGAGGCCATTATTGGTACCCTTTCCGATTTTATCTTGTCGATTGATGAGATACATTTTTCAGTGGTCTATTCGTACCGCGCCGGAGGCATAAAGTTTTCCGTACGCAGCGATACTCCTTCCTATGATGCAGCAAAAATTATCAAGGAATCCCTAAAAAAATATGGAGACGGCGGTGGACATTCCCGCATGGCCGCTGGCTTTATTCCAGAAATCCCATTCGACCGAGCGAGTGATATCGCCGCATCGATTGAAGACAACATTTTGCAAACCATTGAAAAAGAGCCCCTCACGACTTCGTGATGAGCTCTTTTTTAAATTCTACTTTTCCTTTATTTTTATTTTCACTTTTTTAGAGGCCTTGCCATAAAAGACGATTCCATCTACCTTTTTATAGGTTTTTACCTTATATTGATAGGTCTTGTTTGCTTTCACCTTCTTATCCACAAATGAAGTCTTATTCTTACTTACCTTTGCTACTCTGACATAGGTCTTTTTGGCCGCATCATAGCGATAAACGAGATAACCACTGATATCCTTTTCTTTTTTCCACGATAGGAAAACGGCTGTACCTCCGTCTTTTTTGATTGCAAGATTGCTTACTTGTTTTGGTAAAATTTTAAACGTTTGAACCGTGGTTCCACTATATTCTCCAATCCCTTGAATGATGATTGTCGCGATTCCAACCTTGTCGTTGTCTTGATACGATAGTTCATAGTCCTTTCCTTTTACCAATTTCTTTCCCTCTACTGTGATATTAACATCTGGTGTTATTTCCTCTCCTGTAATGGTAGCAGCCTTAACTTGTGATACCACCTTTGCAAGCGAGATCTCTTTTCCTGCCTCAGATGCACCAGATGGAGCAGAAATAACTGCAAAGCCACCATTATTTTGTGTATAGACAGCAGACTTTATAACACTTTGATAGGTTACCAAATCGGCAAATTCGCCAGAATAGGCCTTAGCCTTCAAATCGGGATAGCGGCGAACCATATCGTTTGAGCGCATAATAATCGCTAAATTATGGATGGCTGATTTTTGAACATCTCCAAGCGTTATTATGTTGTTATTTGGATAATCACCCTTATATACAATTGTTTTCCCACCATTGGTAACAGTCGCCACATCCGTCGTTAACGCTGTTTTGTTGCTACCAGATCCAAAATAATTTACTGTATATTCGCGATATATTGCTTCCCCATTTACTAAAATCGAGCTTCCCGATACAGTTGCAATATTGGAGCCTTCCAGATTGGCCTCTACGGTCTTTGTTCCATCCTTGGACACTACAAATTCTCCCCAAGCCGCTTTTTTGTATGGAAACATATAGAACAAGGAATCTTGCAAGGCAACCTGCCCTTTCTCATCAAAGGTAGGGGTGACGTCTGTGACACCTCCAATAATTCCATTTGCCTTATCAATGCCTCCTGGCATAATCATATCATTTCCAGCATGCATGGATTTCACTTCAGAGGAGGATCCTCCATTCCAGTCGGTCATAATAAGCCCATTAAAGCCCCATTCTCCTCTTGCAATGTTGGTATTTAAATCATAGTAATCTGCGGTTGGTACTCCATTTACTAAATTATAAGAGGTCATGATCGACATCGGCTGGGATGCCTTCACCGCAATTTCAAATCCCTTTAGATAGATTTCTCGCAGCGCTCGCTCGGAAACAATTGTATCCACTGCATTTCGGTTGTTTTCCTGGTTATTTGCCACATAATGCTTTAAACAAGCACCAACTCCCGGGATGGATTGTACCCCTAATGTTACCGCTGCTGCCGCTTCTCCTGAAATCAATGGATCTTCTGAAAAATATTCAAAATTTCGTCCACATAGCGGATCTCGATGAATATTTAGTCCTGGTCCAAGCAAAAGCGTAATATTAAGTTCCGCAAGCTCGACTCCAAAGGCAATCCCGATTTTTTGAATCAAAGCATTATCCCAGGTCTGTGCCAGTACACTAGCAACTGGCCAGGCGGTACAATACTGATAATAATTTGCTTTCACCCCGTCCGAAACGTTAGTTGCCTCATATGATTGTTTCACTCGAATACCGCCAGGTCCATCCGCCAACACAATGCTTGGAATGCCATATTGATCATACCTCACCGTCTCTCCCGCAGCACCCGGAACTGTACTTGAATTTGCTCCTACAATCGGCGCACTTTCATTGGCTACTCCCCAACCGCTTCCGCAGTTGAGCTTTGCAAGCTCCTCCAGAGACATTTGCGCAACCAACTCTTCCATGGATACCGATCCCTTGGCTACGTCATAAAGAGTGGCTCCTTTCTTGTCTGCAACTACCTTTACTTTTTCATAACCTTTCTTTGCCGTATAAGAAGCATCCGTCGTATAGGTGGTTACCTCTTCACTCTCATAGGCCGATGCATGATTTGTCGCGGCAAATTTTTCTGGAACGAGAGAAAACTGCTTTGCATTTGTGATTTCATTTGCTTCTTCTTTGTAGCTATAGGAAATCTCTCCTTTTTTCGAAATCTCCGTTATGCTCTCCGAGGCAGGAAGCTGTTTGCTTAATTGCTCTGTTGTCACAGCTTTGGAAAGTGTTAGCTTTGCTACAACCTTTGTATTTCTGGAAGAGTTTCCTACTCGAATCAAATATGCTCCGTTATCCAAGACATAGGCGGATTTTGACTCGTCATAATAGGACATATCACTTGTTGCAAATGAAATGGTCAAATTTTGGCTCTGTCCTGGTGCCAGACTGTCTGTTTTTGCATATCCACCTAACTCCTGATAAGCTTTCTCCGTCGTTGTATCTGGTGCACTAAAATAAACTTCGACTACTTCTTTTCCCGAATATGTATTTCCCGTATTAGTTACCTGAACAGTCACCGTAACTTGGCTTTCATCGGCGCTAACCTGTGTGGTTTCCATATTAAAATCGGTATAGGATTTTCCAAATCCAAATGCATAGGCTGGAGTAATATTAAAGCTATCAAAATAACGATAGCCCACATAAATTCCTTCGTTATAAACTTCCTTGGCTACGTTATTGTCATTGCTGGAAAAAGTGTCGGAAGCTGGATAATCGCTATAATTTACTGCCCAGGTATCGGTCAGCTTGCCTGATGGTGTAACCGTCCCTGTTAGTACGTCAACGAGTGCCGCTCCCGCCTCTTGTCCTGCCTGACCCATTAATAAAAGGGCATCTAATTTATCATTTGCACGGAAAAACTTGGTATCAATCACACCCCCAACATTTAACACGACAATCGTCCTATCAAATGCATCGGCCACGCGATTGATATTGTCCTTTTCCAATTGGGTCAATTCATAATCCCCGTAGGTAAAGCTTTTATTACCTTGTGTGGTTAAGGTTCCCGTTTTTGTCATTTGACGGTCAGCACCTTCTCCAGCATTTCTCGATATTACATAGATTGCGGTATCTGTATCCTTTGCCGCATCCGTAAGCTCTGACTCCGTAAATTCCATCTCTGGATAGGAAAAGGTCGCCATCGGATTGGAAGCGGCCGCTTGATTTTCGGTATCATACCCTGCCGCATAAGCATCCAGAATTGTTTGCGTGGTCACATCATATCCAGCATCTAAAAAAGCTTTCCAGATATTGATGTGGTAACGCTCGCTTTGGTTGACATTGACATCTCCTCCGCCTGAAAGCCCTCCATTAAACGGATCTCCCGAACCCGTTCCGCCTCGAATCGTTCGCGCCGCTCCTCCGCCAAAGAGTGCAATTTTTTTTAAATCTCCTTTTAATGGAAGTGCTTGATTTTTATTCTCTAAAAGCACCATTCCTTCTCCTGCCGCTTCTCTTGCAAGCTTGGCATGTGCTATTTCTCGCTGTGATACAACATTAGACGTTGTGGCTGCATTTGCTGACATTGGAGCAAATGAAGTTACTATTAGCGAGCATGCAAGCAAAGAGGAAAGTAATTTTGTTCCCATTTTCATTCTCTTTTTCATGTTTCCCATCCTTCTCCTAATCATACTGGATTAATTACGCGCAATTAATTCCTATATAAAATAGCATCTCGATCGTTTGTTTTCAATGCCATTTCCCTAATCGGCATTCTAACGAGCTAAATGTCTGGTGTTTGGTATGAACGGCATAATATTGGCATGAACGGTATGCTTTTATTTTCTGTGCATATTGACTATTTTTCACTTATTTTTTATACTGAATATGACAGAACTAATAACGTATCGTAGGAGGGGAGCCTATATGTCATGCTTGCAGATTGCCGTTTGTGAAGATGAACCCGCAGTGCTTCGTCATATCACAAAAATCATCACCTTTGAATTCCAAATACAAGAAAAAGAGGCTGCCATCCGACCCTATAAAAATCCAGAGCATCTTGTGTTAGACATCAAAAGGGGGATGCAGTTCCACGTTTTGTTCTTAGATATTGACATGCCAAATATCAATGGTCTGGAACTGGCTGCGATGGTAAATCGCTTGTCTGTTTCACCGTTAATCGTTTTTGTAAGCTCCATGGAGGAATTGGTCTATCAATCGTTTCGTGTACATCCCTTTCGCTTTCTTCCAAAAGCATCCTTTCCACAAGAAATTCACACGTGTATTTCGGATATTTTAGAAGAATTCAAGTCCCCGCACTTGCAGGATTTCATCGTATTTTCCAGCCAAAACACCCTGTATCGACTCAATGTGCAAGAGATTCTTTATGTTGAGTGTATTGGAAAAACACTTCGCTTTGCCATGCACGAAAAAACACTGGAAGTTAAATATGTGTTGTCCGATATGGAGCAATTACTAAGTCCCCATCACTTTTTAAGAATTCATAAAAGCTATTTGGTAAACCGCGCTTATATCTACCAAATTGAAACACGGGAAATCCGCTTATCAAATGGTACCCTTCTCCCCTTAAGCCGCTACCGTGCCAAAGAAATCAAACAAAAATTTCAGGAGATTTTCCTATGCAGTACTTATTGACCCAGCAGTATCCATTTTACTCATGGTACCATATACTCATAGACTTTACAGGACTTGCCTTAAATAGCTTCTTCTTGCTTTATTTATTGAAACAAAGCTTTGGCATCAAGGCCTCCTTGCGCCGACAAAAAACATATTTTTATCTTGCGGCCGCAGTTACAACACTAGGCTTTATTGCCACGGGAGAGATATCCCACCACAAGGGCTATATTTATTACACCACCTTCTTATTCTTTGGTATTCTTTTTTCCGCTTTGCTCTTTGAAGGTAGCTTTTCCATTAAATTTATCAGTGTCATTTTATATACCAGCAGCGTCATCGCCATCAACGGCTTTGTCGAGACCTTGTTATATGCAATCTGCAATCTGTCTGATTATTCCAAGCTTTCCGTTTCTTTATTTACGCTGTTATTTATAATCAAACGAATCGGGGAGTATGTTTTCGTATATTTTCTTGTACGCTTCTTGATTTATTTATCTCCGAAGCGCTTTTTTTCGATTCCAAAGATATATTGGCTTTCTTATCTGATTCTTCTCCTAATAGGAATCATACAAGCCTATACAAGCATTTTTGGCTCGCTGAAAAATATCACAAGCCTCTTAAACTTCAGTATTATACTTGGTACCAACCTTTGTATCTACTATTTTTTTAATACCTCCATCGCGCAAT